>CALAVA010000231.1 GCA_937892025.1 uncultured Bacteroidales bacterium | reverse complement strand
CGGTCAGGTCGGGACGGTTGGAGAGCAGTCCATCGATGAAGCCCATCTTTTGAATAAACCTATTTTCTATAAATTTCAAATTAGGTTTCAAATCTTTTTCTGTTGGCAGATATTTTTGTTTTTTCACATCAATAATCTGTTCTGCGGTAAATGTCAGAGCCTCAAATATGGACATCAATAGCAAAAACAAATCATACATATCAGAGAAAGCACGTACGAGAGACTTTTCTACGTCTGCCTTTCGTTCTTTACCTGATATAGTATGCATATACAAAGCCTGCATAACCTTGATACGGATTAAATTTCTGCTAACCATAATCTGTTTTTTATTATCAATGTTTGTCTTGTTTAAATTGCGTGCAAAAATATAAAAAAAAAGTATGCGAAATATTTTTTTGTTGTGCTTATCGTTTTATACTCTCCAACAAATATATATTTTCATTCATGCAAAACGCTTTACCCCACACTTCCTTCTATACTGACAGACAATAATTTTTGTGCTTCAACAGCAAATTCCATAGGCAAACGATTCAAAATATCTTTTGCATATCCATTTACAATCAATCCGATAGCACTTTCCATGCCTATTCCTCTTTGTTGGCAATAGAACAATTGGTCTTCTGATATTTTTGAGGTGGAAGCCTCATGCTCCAAAATAGCCGTTTTATTTTTGCAGTCTATATAAGGGAACGTATGTGCACCACAATTGGAACCTAAAAGCAAAGAATCGCATTGGGAATAATTTCTGGCATTATCGGCATTGGGGACAATTTTCACCAAACCACGATAACTATTTTGACTTTTACCAGCAGAAATACCTTTAGAAATAATGGTACTTCTTGTATTTTTGCCTAAATGTATCATTTTGGTACCCGTATCGGCTTGCTGATAATTGTTAGTAACTGCTACTGAATAAAATTCTCCGACAGAATTATCTCCTTTAAGTACACAACTGGGATATTTCCACGTTATTGCAGACCCTGTTTCCACTTGTGTCCACGATATTTTTGAGTTTTCACCTTGACAAAGTCCTCGTTTGGTAACCAAATTATAAACGCCCCCTTTGCCGTCCTTATCACCCGGATACCAATTTTGTACGGTAGAATACTTTACATAGGCATCTTTCATGGCAATAATTTCCACAATAGCTGCATGCAACTGATTTTCATCTCGTTGAGGAGCAGTACAACCTTCCATATAACTTACCGTAGCCCCCTCTTCGGCCACAATTAATGTACGCTCAAACTGCCCTGTATTAGCAGCATTGATACGAAAATAAGTGGATAAATCCATTGGGCAATGTACCCCTTTTGGAATATAACAAAAACTACCATCAGAAAAGACGGCTGAATTTAAAGCGGCATAAAAATTATCTGTTGGCGGAACAACTGTTCCTAAATATTTTTTCACCAAATCAGGGTGTTTTTTTACTGCTTCACCAAAAGAACAAAATATAATACCTTGTTTTTCCAAAGTAGTTTGAAAGGTTGTCTTGACAGAAGATGAATCCAAAACCGCATCTACCGCCACATTGCTCAAGCGTTTTTGTTCATCTAACGATATTCCCAAACGATTAAACATATCCAACAAACTTGGATCAACCTCGTCTAAAGTTTGCAATTGTTTTTTCTTTTTGGGAATAGCAAAATAGATTATATCTTGAAAATCTATTTTAGGAATGTTTAAATGTCCCCATTGTGGAGCCACCATTTTTTTCCATTGTTCAAAGGCTTGTAAACGAAATTGCAACAACCATTCTGGTTCTTCTTTGTAGGCAGAAATTTTACGAATAATTTCTTCGTTGAGTCCTTTGGGAAAATATTCGGTTTCTATATCTGAGACAAAACCATATTCATATTCTTTATTGGCAATGCCGTCTATTATCTGTTCGTTATCTTTAGCCATAAAATTATCCTCTATTAAATATATTTATCGCCTTTTTGTAACTGAATATCATTGACGAACTGACGTATCTGCTGTTCGTCTTGTTTTCTGCATATCAATAGACAATTATTGCTTTCAGAAATAATATAACCATCTAAGCCTTGCAAAACAAGCACTTTCCCCTTCGGCATATTGACGATACAATTCTTTGAATCATAGGCAAATACATCTTCAGGTATATTGATAGCATTGTTATTCTCGTCTTTGTTCAATTCTTCAAACAATGCCCCCCATGTTCCCAAATCTGACCAACCGAAATCAGAGGCCAAAACATGCACATTTTCAGCCTTTTCCATAATTCCATAGTCAATAGAGATAGATGGACAACGTTCATAAACTTGATAAATAATCTCTTTTTCTGCAGGTGTGTCAATTTGACTTTCCACTTGCGAAAACAATTCATATACTTCAGGCAAATGTAATTGAAATGCTTGTTCTATGGTCGACAACTGCCAAACAAAAATGCCTGCATTCCACAAAAAATCTCCACTTTCCAAAAATTGTTTAGCCAACTCTAATTCGGGTTTTTCGGTGAACAATTTCACTTTTGAGATACGTTGTTCTGGAGCGTATGTCATTTTTTCATCATATTGGATATATCCATACCCCGTATCAGGACGAGTTGGTTTTATTCCCAATGTTAACAGCCACGGATTATTCTCTGTACAAGACAAGGCGGCTTGAATATGTTCCATAAAAGAATTTTCATCTAAAATGATATGGTCAGATGGAGCAACAATTATATTGGCATGGGGATTGCGTTTTTTTATCTTTGCATTAGCGTATGCTATGCAAGGGGCTGTATTTCTCCGCATTGGCTCCAATATAATTTGATTATCAGACAATTCTGGTAATTGTTCTTTTACCAAATCATAATAAATATCATTTGTAACAATATAAATGTTTTCTGTAGGACAAATTTTCATAAAACGTTGAAAAGTCATTTGAATAAGACTTTTACCAACACCAAGAATATCTATAAATTGTTTGGGATAGGCTGTTCTACTCAAAGGCCAAAACCTTGCTCCTATTCCACCTGCCATTATCACACAAAAATTATTATTCATTATGTAAATATATTATGTAAATATTATAAAACGCTATTTTTATAAATTTAGTATTGTATTTATGAGTGGCAGTTTTATTTTTTTATTTACAAACAAACGACCGAACATAGTATATACACAAAAATTGTACCTTTGCAAAAACAAGAATTATCAATAATCATGAAAAATAATCCTTTCTTTCAAACATGGGCAACCCCCTATCAAATTCCACCTTTTGACCAAATAAGAATAGAACACTATATACCTGCTTTTGAGGCAGGAATAAAAGAACATAATATCGAAATAAATAAAATTATCAATAACACAGAAACACCTTCGTTTGAAAACACCATTGCCGCATTAGATGATAGTGGTACGCTATTAGATAGGGTTTCTATGGTGTTTTTCAATATTTTAGAAACAAATTATACTGAGGAGTTACAAAAAATTGCAGAAATTGTTTCAGAACAATTAAGCATTCACAATGACAATATTTATCTCAATGCCGATTTGTTTCACAAAATACAATATATTTACCAACATCAACATGTGTTAAATGAAGAGCAAAGTCGTTTGTTAGACAAAACTTATAGGGATTTTGTCCGCAATGGAGCCAAATTGAATAAAAACACCCAACAACGCTTTCGGCAAATCAACAAAGAAATTGCCCAACTCACCTTATTATTTAATAATAATGTGCTATCTGCCACCAATGACTATCAATTGATTATTTCAGACCCAAAAGACTTGGCTGGCCTACCAGAAAATATTATTAATGCTGCCAAAAATGAAGGGGAAAAAGATAGCAAAACACAAGGTAAATGGATATTCACTTTACACAATCCGAGTTTATTACCATTTTTGCAATATGCTGATAATCGTAATCTTAGAGAACAAATATGGCAAGCCTATATGTCCCGTTGCAACGGAGGGGAGTTTGACAATAATTCCATTATTAATAAAATTGTCAATCTCCGTATAGAACGTGCCAATATGTTGGGTTTTGATAGCCATGCCGATTTTGTTTTAGCAGAAAATATGGCTCAAAAACCAACGGCTGCCTACAATTTACTTTTAAAAGTTTGGAAACCAGCCCTAAAAAAAGCAAAAGAAGAGTTGAAACTGTATCAACAAAAAGCAGGCAACGAAAAAATTCAAGTATGGGATTGGCGTTATTATGCAGAAAAAATTAGAAAAGAACAATATGACATTGATGAAAATGAAATCAGAAACTACTTTCAATTAGAATATGTACGAGACGGCATATTTTTGCTCGCCAACAAATTGTATGGTCTTTCATTTCGTCTAAACAAAAATCTACCCACCTATGACACTTCTGCAGAAATATATGAAGTCATTGAAAACAACAATGTTATAGGCATATTATATATGGATTTTTACGCTCGCCCCAGCAAGGGCAGCGGAGCATGGATGACAGAATTTCGTGGGCAATATCGCACAAAAAATGAAGACAATGTTATCCCCATCATTTCTGTGGTAAGATCGGAAGAGCGTCGTGTAGGGAAAG
>CALAVA010000230.1 GCA_937892025.1 uncultured Bacteroidales bacterium | reverse complement strand
TGTCACTAACAAAAAGGCATCCCAGCTCCTGTATTACAATGAGTTGGGATGGGGTAACCTATGTTTAGCGGACAGTAATATTTTTTTTAGATTAATAGTCTTTTAAATAGAGATAAAAAAAGCGGAAAATATTTTCCGCTTTTTTTATCTGTAGATAATATTAATCTTCGTCAGTTTGAGATTCTTCGTATGCTTTGAGCAATGCCGATTGAACATCAGACGGAACTTGTTGATATTCTGCAAATTTCATTCCGTATGATGCTCTACCACTTGTCAAAGAACTCAAAGAGGTAGAATATTTGTTCATTTCAGCCAAAGGCACTTTTGCACGTAATTTTTGGAATTTACCTTCGCTGTCCATTCCCATAACAATACCTCTACGTCCTTGTAAATCTGTCATTACACCGCCCATGCTTTCTGAAGGAACAAAGACTTCAACATCGTATATAGGTTCAAGAATACGAGGGCCTGCATTTTTGAAAGCATCTTTAAAAGCATTCCGTCCTGCCAATTTGAAAGCCATTTCATTAGAATCAACGGGGTGCATTTTTCCATCGTAAATATTGACAACAATATCACGAGCATAAGAGCCTGTAAGAGGTCCTTCTTCCATTTTTTCCATAATACCTTTTAATATTGCTGGCATAAAACGAGCATCGATAGCACCACCTACAATACAATTGTTGAAAATCAACTTGCCACCCCAAGGTAAATCATGAGTTTCTGTGCCACGAATAGGATATTTTGTCTGGTTGGGCATTCCATCATAATAAGGCTCTATCAACATGTGAACCTCACCAAATTGACCAGCACCACCAGATTGTTTTTTATGACGATACATGGCTTCTGCTGATTTAGTGATAGTTTCACGATATGGAATTTTGGGGGCATAATATTCAATTTCTATCTTATTGATTTTTTCTATAATCCATTTAATGATATTAAGATGTTGTTCACCTTGACCGGAAATGATAGTTTGTTTTAATTCTTTGGATTGTTCCATCAAGAAAGTTAGGTCAGTTTTCTTAATTTCATTCAATAAGGCACCCAATTTTTCGTCTTCAGTATTGTTTTTAGCCTTTACTGCTGTACGGAATTTTGGTTCAGGATATTCTGTTGGTTCTATAATATCCGTTGGGTTTTTGGTGGAATTGAGTGTATTTTGAGAGAAAACACTTTTTAATTTAATAGTTGCAGCAATATCACCGGCCATTACTTTTTCTACTTTTTCGCGGTTTTTACCGGCTACACAAAGTATTTGAGAAATACGTTCTTTAGAGCTATTGTTTGCATTTACTACGTCCATCGCCTCTGTCAATTCTCCTGCATATACTTTAAAGAAAGAAACTTCGCCTAAGTGTTGTTCTATGGCTGTTTTGAATACAAAAGCAGAAAATGGTTCTGTCGCATTACAAGTGAGTTCTTTCCCTGAGGTAAGTTTTACGGGGTGAGCAACTTCATTTGGAGAAGGACAATTGTTCTTGATAAAATCCATTAATTTTTCAACACCTTGGTCTGTTTTAGCAGCACAACAAACAACAGGGAAAATACCTCTATCGCGAATACCTAATTTCAAACCTTTGATAATTTCTTCTTCAGAAAGATTTTCTCCTTCCAAATATTTTTCCATCAAAGATTCTTCATTTTCTGCGGCATTTTCTATCAATGTTGCCTGCAATTGAGCGGCTTTGTCTGCCTCTGAAGCAGGGATATCTTCAACAATTGTTTTTCCACCATTAACGGGAAATTTCAACATTTTCATTTGTAAAAGATCAATAACTGCATCAAAACCGGCACCTGCATTAACGGGATATTGAATCAAGGTAACACTATTGCCAAATTCTTCTTTTAACTGACGAAAAGTTTCGTCAAAATTGGCTTTGTCATGGTCTAATTGATTAACGACAAAAACAAGTGGTTTTTCGGCTTTTTTTGCCCATCTCCATTGTATTTCTGTACCAACTTCTACACCATTTTGTGCATTAACAACCATTAAACTTGCATCTGCAACGCGCAAGGCTCCAACCACTTCTCCTACAAAGTCATCAAAACCCGGACAATCTATCATATTTATTTTTATTCCATTGTATTCTGCATACAAAACAGTGGAATAGATAGAGTTTTGTCTTTCCAATTCTATTTCCCGATAGTCTGAAACTGTGTTTTTGTCTTCAATGCTACCTCTACGAGAAATAATCCCGCCATGATATAACATTGCCTCTGCTAAAGTTGTTTTACCTGCACGAGACCCTCCCAAAAGAGCCACATTCCTAATCTCATTTGTCTGATATACTTTCATGTGTATTTTGTTTATTTACGTAAATAATATAAATTTCTGATAAATATTTATTTGTTTCTCTTCCTACCAAAAAAAGCAAAAGAACGATAAGTGGCAAAGATACAAAA
>CALAVA010000229.1 GCA_937892025.1 uncultured Bacteroidales bacterium | reverse complement strand
CAAACTTTCAGTTTGAAAATAAATATTTTAAGAAAAGTGCTATAAATAATTTCAAAAAGAAAAATTTTCATTAGATGCTATTTTTTTACATATTGAATATTATATAAATATCATTTAATCGAAATATGCAGGCTTAATTTGCAAAAAAATAATGCTTGCCTTTATACGTATTCATATTTTATTTTTTTGTTGGATAGAATTTTATGCCATAATTTTTTTTATGAAGATTAAAAATCATAAAAGAAAAAATGTTACCTTTGCAAAATATTATTGATTACAAAAAACATAAAAAATATAAAAATGAGTTATTTAAAAATAGTTAGAAATGTTCTTATTGTAGGTCTGCTTATTGTAAGTGTAAGTTGTACAAATTCTAAAAAGAAAAAAATAGAAGGGCAATGGGAAAGATATAATACAACACAAACAGATTTCAAAGTAGATACTCTTCTTCAAGAACTTTGGAACTTTGGTTCAGATGGTACTTTGACCATTTCTTCAAGGGTGAACGATAATGGTGTTATTAGTTTAAAAGAGAATGCCATTTTTAAATATCGTGTAGGTACAAGTAAATTGAGACCTGCTATTTTTATTCAAGAAGACACAGAACATCCTATTGACCAAATTGTAAGAGCCAGTTATATCGGTTATGATACCAATAGTGGAACCAACATCATTTATGTACTCAAAGATGACGCTATGGCTTTCAAAGGTATCGGTACTATGATATACTATGAATTCTATAGGTAGCATTCCTTTAAATGTCCAAAACGAAAAGCATTTTCTATTGTCAAAACTGCGGAACACAATCCGCTACATGGTTAGGGAAATGCAATAATTGTGGGCAATGGAATACATTTGTTGAAGAAATTGTACAGCATTCTTCTAAAAAGGAGAATGCTGTTGCTTTATCAGGGCAAGCCCGTTTGTTGTCAGAAATTTCAGAGCAATCCATCAATCGTATGGATAGTGGTTTGGTGGAATTGAATCGGGTGCTTGGGGGGGGAATTGTGCCGGGGTCTATTATTTTGCTCGGTGGTGAACCCGGCATCGGCAAATCAACCCTAATGCTACAATTGGCTTTAGGAATGAAAAATACTAAAGTACTCTATGTTTCTGGTGAGGAAAGTAGTATGCAGATAAAAATGCGTGCCACGCGATTGAAACAAAGTAATGACAATTGCTATATTTTGAATGAGGTCAATTTACAAAATATTCTTGCTCACATAGAACAATTGAACCCACAAATGGTGGTGATAGATTCTATTCAAACTTTGCAATCTTCTGTTTTGGAATCATCGGCAGGGACGATTTCTCAAATTAGAGAAACGGCTTCTGTTCTACAACAATTTGCTAAACAAACCAATACACCTGTCTTTTTGATAGGGCATATCACCAAAGATGGTACTTTGGCGGGGCCAAAAATATTGGAGCATATTGTTGATGTTGTACTTCAATTTGAAGGGGATAGCAATTATATGTATCGTTTGGTTCGGGCAACAAAAAATAGGTTTGGCTCTATTTCAGAAATTGGTATTTTTGAGATGTTGCAATCGGGTTTGAGGGAAGTTGCCAACCCCTCAGAAATTTTGGTTTCTCATCGGGAGGAGGATGTTTCAGGTGTTGCTATCGCTGCTACGGTAGAGGGTATTAGACCACTTTTGATAGAAATACAAACATTGGTTTCTCCTGCCATTTATGGCAATCCACAACGTTCAACCAATGGTTTTGACAATCGGCGTTTAGGTATGCTTTTGGCAGTTCTTGAAAAGAAATGTGGGCAAAAATTTTCTACCAATGATGTGTTTATCAATGTGGCAGGTGGTATCAAAACCGAAGATACCGCTGTTGATTTGGCAATAGTTGCTGCTTTGTTGTCTTCAAAATTGGATATTGCCATAGACTCAAAAGATTGTTTTGCAGGTGAAATCAGTTTGTCAGGTGAAATACGTTTGGTTAGCAGAATAGAACAACGTATCAGTGAAGCGAAAAAATTAGGTTATAAGCGTATTTTTATTGCTGGAAGCAAAAAAACAAACCCAAAGACAATAAATGGTATAGAAGTGGTTTATATCTCCAAGTTATTAGATTTACCTAAATGTCTATTTGTTTAAATGTTTTAGTGCAGAAAATTAGCGTGTTAATCTTCTGGAACATATATAATTTCTCCATTTTCAAGTTCATAGGCAATTCCGACACGTTTTCCTTTTGAGCCACTTTTGTTTTCCTTATCTTCAGAAGGAGTATAACGATTGATTTTTTCACCTTCTTTGGTGATGATTTCCATATTTTCTTTGCCTGGATTTTTTACAATAGTAAAATCTTCTTTACTAAACATTTCTGTCATATTGAACCGTGTTACTAAAGCCACCATTAAGGCTACGGCAAAGACCATTGCCACGTCAAACAAGTTGCTGACAACGCTCATGGGGTCATTGTCCTCGTTATTGTTTAATATATTACGTCTTCTCATTGGTTTTCTTTTAATAATTCAGCAAAAAACTCAAGATTGTTCATATCTTGCAGATACCAACGTTGTTTCACTTGTTGTGTAATAAACCCGATAGCACTGCTAAACAAGCCTACTACGGTTGTAGCAAAAGCCACCTGCATATTGTAAGCCATTGAGGCAATGTCGCCTGTTGATAGACCAACCAAAGCAGGTCCCATAGGAATAAGGGTTCCCATTAGTCCCAACATAGGTCCAAGTTTGGTTAATGTTTTGGATAATGCCAAATCTTTGTCCGCATCTAACTCAAAGTCATTTAACAACTTATTTATTTTTGCTGTATTGTCTTGATTCTCCCACAATTGACGAATATAATAGACAGACAAAAGACGACTCTTTTTAGGCAATTTTTCCATAAAGGAGGCAATGTTTTCTTTGGTTAGCGTGTTAAACTCTTTTTTTATGAGTACTCCTGTTTTACGAACGTCTATAAAATGACCGAAAAAGCTGCCGACAAGAATTAAAGACCGCAAAAAGAAATAAATTAGTAAAATGATAACAGGAACAAGCAATCCTGTTGAAATCCAATATAATACATCTGAAATATAGTGCATAATAAATAGTTTTTATAATTGACGACTAATATATTTTTTATAATAAATTTTTCTAAACCATATTCCTAATAGCAATCCGACAATAATTAAAGCGATTAGGCCAATCAAAGCGGACCAATTCACCTCGTTGATTCCTTCCACGGCCGTTCTGCCGTTTACGGTTGCCACTATGCCCAAAATAGCCAACAATGCGTTGGTTAGAAACAACATTTCCAAACGTATTGAGGTCTCGGGCAAGATTTTTTTTATTCCCCAAACGCCTAAGGGCAAAAGAATAAAAATAATGCCCGCCAATGTCCATGATAATATAGGGAAAGAAACACCCGGAAATTGGAATATCACTGCTACTAATAGACTGAAAAGTACAGCAAAAAATAACACTCCCGGAAAAAACCATAATACATAATATAATCCTCGTGCTACTTTTCCCCTTAGTTCACCAAACATTTTGTCTGTTGCTAAAATGCAAAAACTCATCTGTATTGCTACTTCTATAGTGAGGACAACAGAGGTGTCTAACATCAAAGAAGGATTGCTTAGCCATGTCGCAATTTGAGATTTGGATTGTTCTATCGCTATTGGCCACATCAAACCGATAAACAAAGCCGAAACAACTGCCATCAATATGACTACAAGGGGTTTATGAAAGGATAGTTTCAGCATGAAAATAATGGTTACCAAAAACATTAATATCAAGACAACGGTTTGCATGTTTGTTGACGATGTTTATCTATATTGATAATAAATTTTCGCAAAGGTAATAAAAATCTACAATGAAATTTCATTTTTTTTGTAATAAATCCTAAAATTTTAATATCATATTGATAAATAAATAGATGTAATGGGAATAACCAATCTTCCTTATGCTTAGCCTCGCAATGAGTTCTCTAAATTCATAAAGACTATGCCTTATTTTTCCGATTTTTTTTTGAGAATTGAACTATGAATATATTTTTTGTATATTTTTGCAAAAATAAAAAGTATAGCAAAACACATGGTGGCGAATACGTTTTGGAAGAAGATAGGAGAAAAGTTTATTCGGCTTTTGGCAAAAGAGAACAACAGCCAAAAAACTCGTAACTGCTTGATTACTTCTCTCTCTCTCTCTCTCTCTCTCTCTCTCTCTCTAATATTCCTATATACCATATTTTTCTTTCATATAGAAAACTTATTTCGCAATGTTTGTACATAGGCGATTTTTTTGCTATTTTGCTTGCCGACAATTGAATATAAATAATTAGAATAATAAGAAAACATAGTATTAATATAAAAAACAAAAAAAGAAGAAAAAAATGAACAAAAAAATTAGCGTGTGTATCAGTGCTTTTTGCATTGTGGTTGTTGGATTTTTATTCTCCTCTTGCAACAAAGATGGGGTGTATAATCCGGGTAAAAAAATTAGTAAAATAACAACAAACAAGGTTGTTACTTATGATTATGATGAAGAAAGTAACTCATCTTCTGTTATTCAGGATTATGTATGGGAAAAGAACCAATTAAAACAAATTATTCATAAATCCATTGAATCTGATGGGAATGTTTGGACTTGGACAGAAGATTTTTCTTATGATAAGACAGATAGGCTTATTCGTGTGGAAGATAAAGAAAATGGAGAATATACTACCTATGAATATGATGGAGATAATTTAAGCAAAGTATGTCAATATTCCGATGGATTTAAAAGCGTTGAATACAATCTTACATACAAAGAGTCCAAATTGTCAGAAATTGAATGTATGGAGTTCGACTCTTATTATTATGCAACAGAAAGAGAAAATAAAATGAATCCATTGGAATTGGCTTGCTCTCCCGAAATTGCCGAAATGGTCGCAGCCGATATTGCTTTAAAAGAAGAAACTCAACCTCGTCAAAAACTTGATGTTGAAATTTATACAATAAGTTTTGAATGGGATGGGGACAATATCGAAAAATGTATATGGACTTATCCTTCTTACAATGAAAGATATGAGTATCTGTTAAGTTATGATGATAAAATAAATCCATTTGCAGGATTCTTTGGTTTATATTTTGACAATAGTTATGATGACTACTACATCTATAAAAACAAAAACAATATTATAAAAATGACCCAAATAGGTTCAACATGGCAAAGTGAATATACGTACACTTATACAGGCAAATATCCTGAAACTTATAAATATACAAATACTTATAGTTGGGGGAAAACTTATTATACTTGTAAAATTGAATATAAATAGTTGTTATATAGAAGCAAAAAAAAGGCGAACTTTTAGGTTCGCCTTTTTTTATTCATTATTCCGAAAATCAAAGAATTTGATAGGTTTTCTTTTTATTTCTGGTTGAATTTTTTCTTTAATATGGTTGCTATCTTCAAAAGAGATGTCAGGTGCTACACGTAATTTAGCTCTAAATCTATCTTTAAGGTCTTTGATAATATCTTCTTCTTTTCGTTTAAGGTCTTTGTTGCCAACGACCACTTTTATTTGGTCGGTTCCAATATCGTTGGTAAAGACTTCCACATAATAGTTTTCAACAAAGTCCACATTGTCTAATACGTCAAAAAAAGCAGCGGGATAAAGGGTAGTACCTTTGAATTTTATCATTTGTTTTTTTCTACCAAATACGGGGCTTACTCTCATGGTTGTTCGTCCGCAGGAGCAGGGTTCTTCATGAAATTGCACAATATCTCCTGTTTTGAATCGCAACAAGGGCATGCCTTCCACTCTTAAAGAAGTAATGACCAATTCTCCACTATGTCCTTTGGGAACAGGTTTGTTGTCTTCGTCCAATAGTTCACAGATAAGCAGTTCGGGGTGGTGATGCCCTCCTTTTCCCGCTTGACATTCGCAGAAAGAAGCACCCATTTCTGTAGAAGCATAGGTGGAGTAGAGTTCTATGTCCCAATTCTCTTTTATTTTTTTCCCTAAAAGGTTTAATTCAAAGTTTTCATCTCGTAGATTTTCACCGATACAAATAGCCTTTTTTACGCTACAATTTTGATAATCAATATGATGTTCTTTTGCGTAATTGATAATTTTCAGAATGAATGAGGGGACGCAGATAATTGCGTTTGGTTTTATGCGGTTGATGGTATCCCATTGCAGTTCAGGAATGCCGTTGCCGACTCTAATGATTCCTGCACCCATTTTTTTTATGCCGAGAAAATAGGCCAAACCTGCCATAAATCGTTTGTCAATTGTTGTCATCAATTGGTAGATTTCTCCAGCATGTCCTCCTGCACAAGTAAATGAAATGGCTTCATTGTAAGCCAATCTATCCAAGTCGTTTTCTGTGCAAGTGAATGTAGTTGGGTCTGATAGTGTTCCCGAGGTGGTAACATAATCCGCAATTTTTTCTTGTGGAACGCAAATAAAGTCCTTATTGTATCGCTGTAGGTCTTCTTTGGTGGTAACAGGCAGTATTTGCAAGTCTTCCAAAGTCTGAATAGTGTTGATATTGATATGATGTTCAGCAAACATGCGTTGATAGAAACGAGAATTTTGTTGCAGATATTTTAACATTTTTCTCATTTCTTGTTCTTGAAATGCCTTGATAGTTTCTATGGATTGGTATTCTATGTTAGGTTTAAAACAATTTGGATAGGTCATGATATATTAGGTTAATTAATGAATTTTATTTCTTTGAGCCATAATATAAATTGTTGTTTCCATTGTGAACATTCATATTGTGGTCTATCTTTGCCTCCATATCCGTGTCCGCCGTCTTTGTAGAGCAAAAAACGATGGTGTTTTGTCTTTGCAGACAATACACGCGATAAAGTTTCACTATTTTGATATTTTACTTTAGGGTCGTCCATATTGGCAACCAAAAAAACGGGTGGAAAATCCTCTTTTACTTGTACTTCTATAGAAAACTCATTTTTTCGTTCTTG
>CALAVA010000228.1 GCA_937892025.1 uncultured Bacteroidales bacterium | reverse complement strand
ATATACAACTCCCTTTTTTATTTTATCTACTATTTCTTAGAAAAAACGTTTTGGATACTATTGATTTAATTTATATTTTTTTCTTTTTAATAACACTAATTTTAAACTCTATTTACTCTTTACACACCGCACGCATTTGTCCGCATCCGATTTGTCGTCATCATCTTTTTCCATATTTTTTATATCAAAATAATAAGCATCTCTCCTGTTTTTTTCCTCACTACTCCAATACCTAAATCTATTGTTATAGCCATTAAGGTTTCCTATTTCTTCTTTAAATATAGCCATTTTTTGTAGTTCTCCTATTGTGGGCAATCTCCAACCTTCTCCTCTTTGAGCACATATATTTATGGCATCTACCCATGTAAAAAAGCCCAACTCATCTTGCTTTGACACATAAAAATTCATATTAGGGATATGAATGATATCTTGGTTATTTTGAATAGAATGATTATTTACTTGTTCGCTTTTAGATTGTATTTGTTCTTTAACTCTTGAACTATTTGTTTCATCTTGTAAGAACAATGTATTCTGCTTTACATATACATTATTGGCCTCTTCGTCCCTCGCCTTTTTATTGAAAAGATTTTTGAAAAATGTATTCTGTTTTACATAATTGGCCTCTTCGCCCAACAATTCCATGGTCAAAGGCTCCACAACATCCAATAAATCGTTAGTACCAACTATTTTGGTCTTTTGCTGGTCTATACTGGCTGTCATTACGTCAATCATTTTAATACTCAACATATTACGACCACCCACCATAGAAACTGCTGAAAGCACCACTTTGTTGGCTCCCGCCAATTTACCGATTTCAGTGGCCTGCGAATTGTCGGCCACATCGCTATTCTGAAAGGCTTGTTCCTTGATAATTTTGTCTATCATAGACCTTTCTATAATGATAAATCTACCCGTACTTACAAATGCAGCACTTATCAATTCTTGCACGGCTAATTTTGTGCCATTGTCCATACCCATTCCCGAAGTTGTTGGGTCAAGAATGGCTACTCGCAACTTCTCTTCTTGGGCATAAGCAACGCTAAACAATCCTAAAATAATTAATAATAAAAGATGTTTTTTTTTCATACAACCTATTCTTATTTTATCCATTTAACAATACTATTCATAATTTTATTGACCGCTGTTTCCATAGCTTTGCGTGCGGCTTTTTCTTTGGTGGTGGAACCGCCTTTTTCACTAATATCATCGCTAAAAACAGATTTATTCTTGTGGACATCAAACAAGTCTATATTAATATCAGCATAACAAAAAACGAGGGTTTCTGTAACACTACCTTCACGTGTTTCTGCGTTGATAGTCAATATAAAATCTGCTCTGTCCTCATCATCAGTAAAACTACAACCATTGTCTGCCATTTGCGATTTTAGTTTGTTGGCAATTACATCTACTTGTTTGCCGAACAAATCTTCTGTATTTTTCACATATACCATTACGGCTTGTGCCAATTGTGCCGAAAGCCTGTTAATCTCATTGTGGTGATTTTCTGTACGCCCCTGCTGTAATACTTCCGTAGTAACAGATGGCTCTACTATTCGCATAGAATCTTGGATTTTACGAACATCATTCAAAGTCTGTTTGGCTAATTCGCATTGTGAACGTGCCTTGTTTTTTTCGCCATCGTTCAGCAAATTTTTGCTTGTCTGCAAAAAACTTTCTACTTGCATCAATTTCTGAGACAAATTGTTTTGCAAATTTTCAAGTTTTTCATATTTAGGGTCTAATTGTGATTGCATTTGCAACAGATTTTTGTACACGTTTTTAGCTCTATTTTGCTGTATATCAGTTTCTGATATTTGATTATTGACAGCAAGGAGCAAATTTTGAGATTCATTGATTTTGCCTAAACCCGCCAAAGCCTTGGTACATTCTTCTCTCGCTGCAGATTTATCCTTCTGTGCCGAAAGTTTTTGTGCTGTATTCAACAAGCCTTCTGCCTGTGAAAGATTGTTGGAAATCAAATTCTTATGATATGCCACCACATCGTCTCGTTTGGCGTATGCAAAAGCATACACTGTTTTTGCTTTTTTGTCATAATACGATTCGGTTTTCATTCCGACAATTTCCGCAACTGATTTTTTTGATGTCGCATTTAAAAAGGACTCATTTTCGTAGTATTGTCCATTGATATTCTCGGCAGCGACAGCCGAACGGGTATTCGATTCCATATTCACGCGAATACTTTCCAATAGATTACTTTGTGCGGCATTTTTGATACGCTCTGTCGCCCTGCTTATATCTTCATTTCCATTAGGATTGCCAACTGCATAGCCGACAAGATATTTTGTGGCGGGATATTGCATTGCACGTATATCTGAATCCACCCAGTCTGGCATATTTTGGGCATACAATGTGCTTGCCCCAAGCAAGCACATTGTATAGAATATTATATATATTTACCCATTGGCGGAATTAAAAAAAGTGTTCTTTGACTTAAAATAGTTGCAAAAAAA
>CALAVA010000227.1 GCA_937892025.1 uncultured Bacteroidales bacterium | reverse complement strand
TTCTTCTTCATTGGCAGGTGGGTATTATCAATTGCCCAAAGCGGCTGTTTGTATGTTTTTGAATGATGTCTTATACAAATTGTTGCAAAATGCAGGAGAAGACAAACCATTATTTGTCTTTTTTTATGAAACATTAGAGAACTTTTATAAACAGCCTTTTTCTCCAGATTTTCATTTGCGATTTCTTGTTCATTGTAGCCGAGAGTTAGGGCATTGTCCTATAGATAATTACCAAAAAAATTATGTTTTTAATGTTCAAACTGCTGCATTTGAAAATTGTCTAAAACCGAAGGCTTTACAACAAGAAATGTCTGAATATTTGCATAAATTGCTCAATCAGGCAATTTTCCCAACCAATCAATCAGAACTTGTCCCTTATCCAATTAGAAATGTCTTATTAAATTGTTTGTTGGATTTTTATAATTTGCATATAATTGATTTGTCAAAAATACAATCTCTTGAAGTGTTGAGAGCAGTATTGCATGATTGATTTCACAAATCTTAATTTTAGTTTATGGCAAAAAAAAGTTTATTGATAGTAGCATTAATTATGAGTATGGTAAGATTAGAATCTTATTCGCAATCAAAAGTTTACACGCCTGAATTGTTGTGGAAATTAGGAAGAGTAAGCGAGTTGCAATTATCGCCAGACGGAAAAACTCTTTTGTTTGGCATAACTTATTATGATGTAGAAAAAAACAAAGGTTCTCGTAATCTTTGGACAATGTCGGTAGATGGCTCGTCTTTGAAAAAAATTACAGAAACAGAATCAAGTGAACAAAATGCCGTTTGGAGACCAGACGGACAAAAAATAGGCTTCCTTTTTCCCGTAGATGAAGACATGCAACTCTTTGAAATGAATCCCGATGGAACAAACAGACAGCAAATTTCTCATATCAAAGGGGGAATAGAAGGGTTTAAGTATGCTGAGGATATGTCAAAAATATTATTCATCAAATCTGTAAAATTAGACCCTAATACACAAGACCGCCATCAAGATATGCCTCAAGCCAATGTGTTGATTGCGGAAGATTTGATGTATCGGCATTGGAATGCTTGGACAAACTATTCTTATAGCCATGTTTTTGTCGCAGATTATCCAAATCTTAAAACGGTTACAGATATTATGGACGGAGAGCGTTTTGCTTGTCCTATTCCAAATTTTGGCGGAATGGAAGAAATAAACTTTAGTCCAGATGGAAAAAAAATTGCTTATACCAGCAAAAAGAAAGTCGGAAAAGATTTTGCAATGACAACAAATTCTGATATTTATCTTTATGATATTGACAATAAAACGACAATAAACATCTCTTCTCCTAATGCTGGTTATGATATTGACCCTGTCTTTAGTCCAGATGGAACCATGTTGGCATGGGCAAGTATGCAAACAGAAGGTTTTGAATCTGACAAAAGTAGAATTTTTATTCATCATTTCAAAACAAATCAAACTATTGATTATAGTGTTGATTTTGACGCAAGTGCATCAGAGTTTTCTTTTTCAAAAGATGGAAAAATCCTATATTTTCTTAGTGTGAACAAAGGAACAATTCAAATTTATGCTCTCAATATTGCCAAAAAACAAATATCTGCACAGACAGAAGGCTTGCATGATTATCACAATATTTGCGTAGGCAACAATTGTATTTATGCTTTAAGAGAATCAATGAAATATCCTGCAGATGTTTTTGTTGTAGATTTGAAGAAAAAAGTACAAACACAATTGACAAACATAAACAAAGACCTTTTGCAAGACGTTGCTTCTATTGATGTTAAAGAGCGTTGGGTAAGAACCACTGACGGCAAACAAATGTTGGTTTGGGTGGTTTTGCCGCCAAATTTTGATGCGACAAAAAAATATCCAGCGATTTTGTATTGTCAAGGTGGTCCACAATCGGCTGTTAGTCAGTTTTTTTCGTATAGGTGGAATTTTCAAATTTTAGCCTCTCGTGGTTATGTTATTGTGGCTCCTAATCGGAGAGGTGTCCCCGGATTTGGACAGGAGTGGGTCAATCAGATAAGTTTGGATTATGGTGGACAAAATATGAAAGATTATCTGACCGCTATAGATAATATAGCCAAAGAACCTTATGTAGATGAAACTAAATTAGGTTGTGTAGGAGCAAGTTATGGCGGCTTCTCTGTTTATTGGTTGGCGGGAAACCACCAAAAACGATTCAAGGTTTTTATTGCCCATTGCGGAATGTTCAATTTTAAGAGTTGGTATGCTACGACAGATGAATTGTTCTTTGCCAATCATGATTTAGGTGGATATTTTTGGAATAATCCTCAACCCAAAAGTTATGACTTTTCTCCCAACAATTTTGTAGATAAATGGGATACACCTATTATGGTAATTCATGGAGGCAACGATTTCCGTATTCCTTATACCGAAGGGTTACAGGCATTCAATATCGCTCAAATGAAAGGAATACCTAGCAAATTGCTTTATTTCCCAGAAGAAACTCATTTTGTTGTAAAACCTCAAAATTCTATCATTTGGCATAGAGAATTTTTAGATTGGTTAGACAAATACTTAAAATAAATTCTTCACTGACAACTGAAGTTTATAGTTTAGAATATTTGCAAAATTTGAGTAAAAAAAGCCACCAATAACTTCCACTTAAAGATAATTGCGAACAAAAAACCATATATGGCTCCCCAAAAATGGGTATTATGTCCAATATTATCGTGTCCGTATTTATCCATATATGCAGAGTAAATGAGATATAAAATGCCGAAAATAACGGACGGAATACCTATTGGAATAAATAATATATATAGTTTTTGCAATGGGAATAGCAAAATGCCTGCGAATATAATTGCAGAAATTGCTCCTGAAGCACCAACGGCAATATATGAATCATCATCAGCATGTTTGCGAATATCGGGAATGGTAGAAAAAAACAAGGCGGAGATATAAAGTAGCAAATAAAGTCCAAGTCCCGCAGGGTTTCCCCATAAATATAAATATGCTTTTTCTACTTGTAAGCCTAAAAACCATAACACAAACATATTGACAAACAAATGCATAAAATCAGCATGTACCAATCCATACGAAAATGTTCTATACCATTGCTTGTTTTGAATTATCATTGTAGGAGAAAAACACAAGCGGTAGAACAACTGATGGTTGTACATAGCGATAAGTGAAACCACACTTGTAACAATGATAATGCAAATGGTAACCATCTTTTTTTTAACAAATTGTTATTATTATTCTTATTAATAGAACTACAGAACAAACAATTAAAAATAGACCTAATATTTTGTTGATTTTTGCAACAATTTGAGGGGATAACAATTTGACAATTTTATTGGCAAAAAATGATTTAAGTACATCGGAGGAGAAAAGGATAATGATAATTCCGAAGATGAAAAGTAATGATTCAGGACGATTTTTGCCGGCTGTTCCTGTTGAGATTATCGTTAGCCATAGCACCCAAAGGAAAGGATTCATAATATTAAGAAAGAACCCTTTGCTTATTTCTGAAAAGACACCACCCCATTTAATTTTAAGTTTAATTTCTTTATTTCTTGTAAGCGTAGGTGTTTTTTTTATAAAAATATAAATACCATATCCTAATAAGAAGACGCTACCAATAATTCCAAGAACACCTTGAAATTTTGGATTTTGCATGTATTGGACTAATCCGAAATAACACGCCATCATTAGCAAACAATCGCTTAATGAGATTCCTATTGCTAATTGCATGCCAGAATAAAACCCTTTGTTCATGCTTGTTTGGAGAATAGCAAACAAAGCCGGTCCTATAACAAGGACAAAAGGCAATCCAAATAACATTCCTTCAAATAATGATGTCAGCATTTCACACAAGAAATCAAACCTTGCTTGCTTTTGAAGCAAGGTTTGATAAAAATGGTTTATCCACAATAATAATATTTAGACACAATATCTAACATTTTTTCAGGATTGTTTGCTAATTCTTCCCTGAGATTTTTATCTTCAAATGTTTTTAATTGAGCGATAATTCCGTTTATAATTCGAGCAGAAAAGACTTCATGTTTTTCATAAAAAGCCCTTTGTTTGTCTAACATTTCTGCAGACTCCCAACAAGAAGTTGGTAAGTTATTCAGTTTTGATACTTTGTCTTTGTATTTTTCTTCAAAAATATTGACATCAACGTAAGTGTTTTTTGCTATTTCTAATGCGTTTTCAGTTTCAAAACCGATACGAGCGGCAACGGTTAAACCTGCTATTAAAAGGTAAATGTTTGCAGAGCCGTCTGGGCAACGGAATTCTACTGTTTGTTTTTGAGAACCATCCAAAAGAGAAGGTTTTTCTAATGGATTTTCGTTGGCGACCATGTCTCCTTTAGAAGTCCAACCAAGAGGAACACGCACCAAAACAGAACGATTCCTATCTCCCCAACATACAGTTGTTGGTGCTTCTTGATGTGGAACCAATCTGAAATAAGACGTTGGGTTCATGTTTCCGAAAGCGGTTAAAGATGGAGCACATTGTATGTATCCTGCAATGGCTTTATGGGCAATATCGTTGAGTTTTCCATCTGTTACCATAGCGTTTTTTCCATTCTCATCTACGATTCTTGTGTGGATATGTAGTCCACTACCTGCCTTGCCGACAGTGATTTTAGGTGCAAAAGTAACATCTAAACCATATTCGTAGGCTAATTTTCTGATTATCCATTTTGCGATAATCAGTTGGTCTGCAGCATCTTCTGCATCGGTAACTAAAAATTCTATTTCGTTTTGTTCATAAATTTTGTCTTCCAATGTAAAATTACCGACTTCAGAATGACCATATTTTATCATGCCACCGGTTTGTGCTATTAGGTGCATACATTCTTTTCTAAAGTTTTCAAATTTGGCAAAAGGAGCTGATTCATGGTATCCTTTTTGGTCAGTAGCAGGGAAAGAATCTTCTTTAGGACCGATAACGTAATATTCCAATTCTCCCATAGCTTGAAATTCCATCTTGGTAACTTCACGGAAAGATTTTACGGCTTTTTTTAACACATATTCAGGGGCTTCTTCCAAGGGTTGTCCATCTTTGTTATAATAAGAGCAGAACAGACACAAGGTTGGAATTTGGGCAAATGGGTCAACAAAAGCGGTTTTAAAGCGAGGTATAACATATAAATCACTTGACCCGGCTTGCATAAAAGAAAATAAACTGGATCCATCTACTCTTTCACCAAATGTGAGAATTTGGTTAAGATATTCATCATTAGGAATAACAAAATTTAATGTTTTTACACGTCCGTCGCCTCCGACATAATGAAAATCAATCATTTTAATATCATTATCTGCAATAAAGGCGATAATGTCCTCCTTTGTAAAATCTTTTGGAGATTTTTGAAGGTATTGAACCAATGGGTTCAAGCAAATTGTTGGTCTTTCTATATTCATATATGTACAAGTATTAAATGCTAAATTAAAACGCAAAAATACGTTATTTTTTTTACAAAAGGTAATTTTTCTAAGAATTTCTTTTTATAAAATGCCACTTCTTTTTAGTAAAGCACTGATTTCTGGTTTTTTACCTTTAAAGCGAATATATCTTGTCATTGCCTCGACATTGCCCCCTTGAGAAAGAATTGTGTTTCTCAAACGTGTAGCTGTTGTCGTTGAGAATATGTTAGTTTTGGTAAACTCTTCAAAAGCGTCTGCTTCTAAAACTTCTGCCCATTTGTATCCGTAATATCCAGCAGCATAACCGCCTCCGAAAATATGAGAAAAAGAAGTGCAGATGGCAGTGCCGTTTACAAAAGGTAATAGTTGAGTGGCTTGTGTCGCTTGTCTTTCAAAATCAATGATGTCTGTTGATATTTCATGTTCTATGGAATGAAAAGCCATGTCTAAACAGCCAAAATTGAGTTGTCTTAATGTAGCATAGCCAATAAGATAATTGTTCAAAGATTTTATTTTTTGTATAATTTCATTGTCTATCAATGCTCCTGTTTGGTAATGATAGGCAAATAGTTTCAAAAAATCTTTTTCTTCAGCCCAATTTTCCATGATTTGCGAGGGCATTTCTACAAAATCTCGTTCTACAGAAGTACCTGATAATGTGGAAAATCTTACGTCTGATAACATTCCATGTAGTGCATGGCCAAACTCATGCAAAAAAGTGCAGACTTCATTGAAAGTAAGCAGAGCAGGAGTTTGCTCTGTGGCTGGTGAAAAATTAAAAACAAGAGAAATCAATGGAATAATTCGTCTGTTTTGATTATCTTTTCTTTGAGGTCTAAATTCTGTCATCCATGCACCATTTTGCTTTGATTCTCTTGGAAAAAAATCCATATATAATATGGCTAATAGTGAATTGTCGTGGTCTAAAACTTCAAAAGTTTTTACGTCTTTATGATAAACACTTATATCTTTTTTCTCCTTAAAACTTAATCCATACAAACGATTAGCCAAGATAAAAATACCTTTTTGTACTTTTTCTAACGCAAAAAATGGCTTTACAACTTGTTCGTCATAGTTGTATATTTCTTTTTGTCTGCAATTGGCGTAATATGCCCAATCCCATGGTTGCAAATCTATATGGTCTTTATCTTTGGCATATTGTTGCATCTCTTGCAATTCTTGTTGTGCCAATGGAGCAAAGGCAGAAAGCAATTGTTGGAGAAAATCATTAACTGTTTTGCGGTCTTTTGCCATTCTTTTGCACAATATATAATCGGCGTAAGTGTTATATCCCAATAGGCGAGCAAGTTGTAGGCGAGCATTCACTATTTTCACTACTGTTTGCTGATTAGAATATTGTCCGTTTAGTGCCCTGCTATTGTATGCTAAATATAATTCTTCACGTTTTTGTCTATTTGAGGCATATTTCATAAAGGCATTATAACTTGGCATAGACAAGTCGAACACCCAACCATCAGTATAGCCTTTTTCTTTAGCTTTCTCTGCTGCTGTTTGTAAGTTTGTGGACGGAATGCCATCCAAAGATTTTTTTTCTGTCGCCGAAAAATATAAGTGATAATTTGCTGTAGCCTTTAATAAGTTGTTTTTATATTGTAAAGATAAAGTTGAAAGTTGTTGATTGATAGAAGAAAATGTTTTTTTCTCTTTTGGGGACAATAAGGCTCCATTGCGGACAAAATCATCGTAGATTTTTGTTAACAATGTTTGCTCGTCTTCGGCGTAAGCATATTGATGTCGCTCATCATAAA
The DNA here is from genome assembly GCA_937892025.1 of uncultured Bacteroidales bacterium. Classification (GTDB taxonomy): domain Bacteria; phylum Bacteroidota; class Bacteroidia; order Bacteroidales; family WCHB1-69; genus UBA1205. The sequence continues at coordinate 578 of CALAVA010000227.1, read as the reverse complement.
CTGCTTTTATTTTTTTGAATAATTTGTCATTATGGGCAAGCCAATTTTCATAATCAACCAATATGGGAACAATTTGTTCGGCAGCGTTTTGTAAAGTTTCATTAGAATTGGCTTCTAAAATGTTAAAGAATAAATTTTCAAGGTCTTCCAATTGCCAATCCGCTCTATCAATGGCCACTATTGTATTGGAAAAATCGGGAGGATTGGGGTTGTCTATAATTGCTTGTATGTTTGCCTTTGTCTTTGCTATAATTTGCTCAAAGGCAGGAAAATAATATTCATCTTTTATCTTTTCAAATGGTGGCAAAGACCATTGTTGTAATAAGATATTGTCAGAAATGTTATTGTTTTTTTCTTGCATACCCATAAAGTTTTTAGAACAAAACGACTGCAAAGGCAAAATATTGCTTTTTCCATTTTATGTGCTTAAAATATTGTTGCTCAAATTGTTTTTCTATGTTTGACATTTCAAAAATTGTTGCACATTTTTGTAATTTTTTTAATAAAGTTATAGACGTTAAATTTAAGTATAATTATTACAAATTATCTAATAAGATCGGAAGAGCGTCGTGTAGGGA
>CALAVA010000226.1 GCA_937892025.1 uncultured Bacteroidales bacterium | reverse complement strand
AGACGCTGGAGACAGGATCTTCGGGACAAAGTACAATAAAAATCACAGCATTTATGGAGGCAATACTCGTTATCATTTGTATGTAAAACTGACGAATTTTATCCTTGAAAATTTGTAATGGGCAATGAATTTTGACAATATTCCAACTCCTTGTTTCGTTTTGAGCGAAGAAGCCTTGGAGGCTAATTTGCAAATATTGCATATAGTAGAAGAAGCCGCTAATGTGAAAATCATTTGTGCTTTGAAAGGTTTTTCCTTTTGGTATGCTTTCCCTTTGATAAAACAATATATCAGTGGAGCAACAGCAAGTTCTGTCAATGAGGCCAGATTGATAAACGAAGAAATGGCTTGTGAGGCACATACCTATTGCCCAATTTATAAACAAGAAGATTTCCAAACCTTGCTCTCTTTGAGTTCTCATCTAACATTTAATTCTTTAACCCAATATGCTTCTTTGTTGCCTATATATGAACAATTTGGGGAAAAAGTGTCTTTAGGGTTGCGTATCAATCCGGAATATTCAGAAATAGAAACAGATTTGTATAATCCTGCCATAGAAGGGTCAAGGCTGGGAATAAAAAGAGAATTTTTGGGAAAAGAATTACCTAAACATATTGAGGGTTTGCATTTTCATTTGCTTTGTGAGAACGATAGTTATACCTTGGAAAGAACTTTGCAAGCGGTAGAAAACAAATTTTCTGATTTGATAAGTCAAGCTAAGTGGCTCAATATGGGTGGAGGACATTTAATAACAAAAGAAGGCTATGCTATTGACCATTTAATAAACATTTTGAAAAATTTTCGTCAAAAGTATCCCAATTTGGAAGAAATTATTTTGGAACCGGGTGAGGCTATCGGTTGGCAGACAGGTGTTTTGGTCGCCCAAGTGCAAGATATTATTCCTTGTAAAGATTTTAATATAGCCATGTTGGACACTTCTTTTGCCTGCCACATGCCCGATTGTTTAGAAATGCCATACAAACCAACAATATTAGGAGCAAAAAACGCCCAAAAAGGAGATAAGCACGTGTATCGAATGGGAGGAAATTCTTGTTTGGCAGGCGATTTTATGGGGATGGGTGATTATGCTTTCTCTGAACCTTTGGAAATAGGAGAAAAAATCGTCTTTGACGATATGATACACTATACTATGGTAAAAACAACTTTTTTTAATGGAGTACAACATCCTTATATCGCTGTATGGACAAAAAATAATGATTTTGTCGTTCTAAGACAATTTAATTATGAAGATTATAAATCAAAATTATCATAAACAAAATATATGAAAAACATGAAAAAAATACTTTTTGCTTGTTTGGGATTTTTGGCAACAATATTAATGTCGTTTTTGTTGCATTTTTCTGTTAATTTTTTGCCGTCTGCAATTCTCTATCCTTGGAATGGAATTTTAGTTTTGCTTGTCTTGTCTATTGGTATCTGTTTGAATTTGTTCGCAGAAAAAACTTGTTTAGTGCGTTTTTTCCTCAATAAAAATTTCTTGACTATCAGTTGTCTTTATTATCTCGGTTCTATTTTATTGCTTTTGTTTGTTCCTCAACAAATAAGTTGTGGAGATATTGTGTCGATAAAACAATGGAATGCATATTGGGGAACATGCCTATTTTCTATATTTTTTATGATAGGCCTAAGCATAAGATGTATAGATAGTTTTCGCCTGCGGATAAAAACATGGGTTCAACACATTTTCTTATATATTGGATTGATATGTATTGTTTTTCATGTTCAATGGGGGTGTAATGATATTGTGCAAAAAGAATTGATAGTGGGCAAACAAGCCACTGCTTTTCTGCAAGGAGGCGATGAAATTAGTTTGCAAAATATTGATTTTCATAAAAATAACCCTATTGTATGTTTGCATATAACGGCAAATGGAAATGACACAACTTATGTTCAACTAAAAGCCAATTATCCATTCCATTACAAGGGTTGGGATATTTTGCTTATGTCTTGCGATAAATCTGAAATGAAATCTTGGGTAAAATTATGTTTTGTATATGATATTTGGAAACAAACTTTCAAAATAGGTGTTTGTTTTGTTTTTTTACATGTAATTATCAATCTGTTAATTATCCCAATCTTTGTAGATAGGAATGTGTTGTCTAAACCTCTCTAAATGAGATTTATCCAAATTGTATTCCAATATACCTTGTTGATTTTTAGGCAGTTGTGCTAAAATTCTGCCAGAAGGGTCAATAATTTTACTTCCGCCACTATGGGCAACCCCAAAACCATCTAATCCTATTCTATTGACAGAAACGACAAAAGATTGATTTTCAATCGCTCTCGCAGAAGACAAAATGTCAAAAACTTGTGAACGGGCAGCGGGAAAATTGGTAGAAAATATCAAACAATCATAAAGAAGTTTTTGACTTTGGAAGTCTGTTGCGTTTCTGCACCATTTCGGAAAACGCATATCATAACAAGTTAGAGGCAAAAATCCCCAGTTTTTATGCCTGAGAATTTTTCTTGCACTACCTTTTTTAAAATATTGTTTTTCAATTCCAAAAAATAGATGGTTTTTATTGTATTCTAACAAAATTTCTTTTTTGTCAATCCAAAATAAGCGATTAAATAACTGATTATTTGCTTGTACAGGCATACTTGCTAAAACTGAACATTCATAAGTTTGACTAATTTCTTGGAGAAATGCAAAACTTTCAGCCTGAATATCTGCTACTATAGATGGTAAATCCTCTGAAAATCCGCAAGAAAACATTTCAGGAAAAATAATTAAATCTGTTTTATCTTTTAGTTGTGCTAATAAAGAGAGATAGTTTTGAAGGTTTTTGTTTATATTTTTACAATCTATATCCGCTTGGACAAGGCATATTTTATAAATGTTACACATATTTTTGATTTGAAATTAAGTTTTTGCAAAAATACACAATTTTAAAGTGAGTTTAACAAAAATATAATTGTGTTATCATCCGTTATTATAACTTCCTGAATTGAACATATAAACTAAATGGCTGATAATAGCAAAACTCTATGTTTCAATGGTTTTTGCAAGATAAAAGTGGCAATAATCAAGGCTTGCCGTAACTGCCGTGGGCAAAGTGTTAAAACTATCCAAATCCTATCAACTAAAAATGGGTATAACACATTGTGTTATACCCATTTGACAACATTTGATAAACGGTTGTTTATCGGGATTATTTTATTTCTTCTGATTTTACTTCTTCAGCATTAAGAAAATCGAAACGTTCTTTAATTTGTTTTAATTTCTTTTCAACCTTGCTAATCGCATACAATTTTACCCAATAGCCAATACCTGTTAAAATAATGCCGATACTAACTATGTAAGTTAATGTTTTTGCACCCACTTCTGGATTAAGAAGACCACAAGTTCCCAAAATAGTAGCTATCAATCCTATACACAAAAGTAACCACCAATAATGAAATCCTATACGTTTAAAATCGAAAGAATGAACAAAAATACTAACGCCTTCAAACAGAAGCCATAAGGAAAATATAAAAGGAAGCCCTATTGCCAAAGGTTCCGGACAGATTACCATCACAAAGCCTAAAATAATTTGTAACAACGCGGATAAAAACAACAAACCACTTTGTGGCAACAATCTCCGCCAATCAAACCATGCAACAAAAGACGAGCAACCACTGATGAAAAACATCAAACCTATCAACCATGCCATAGAGAGGATAGTATTACCGGGATAAATAAGGCAAATAATGCCAAGTGCTACAATTGCAAGACCTGCAAGACACATCCAAATTTTTGTACTTGTTTTCATTTTTACTAAAATTTCGTTAAAATATATTTTTTGCAAAGATACTTTTTTTTTATAAAAAAAATATAAAACACGATTTTTTATGAAAAAAAATTATACCTTTGCAACACTTGTCAATCGGGTAATCCGATTGAGGTCCCTTAGCTCAGCTGGTTAGAGCATCTGACTCATAATCAGAGGGTCCTTGGTTCGAGCCCAAGAGGGACCACACCTAAAAAACAAAAAGGAAAAGTTAACTTTTCCTTTTTGTTTTTTTTTAGGTGTTCTGTTATGCGTAATTATAATTTTATCTTACCAAACAATGTTCTCATCAAAGCATCCCACCAGCGAGCAGGCAACAAATGATGAAAAAACAAAATAGTTTTAGAGGCAAATCCTATACAATAACGCACATGAGGGTGTTTGGTATTCACAGCCTTGCAAATGGCTTTCGTTACGATTTCAGGTTTTGATAAAATATCCATACGATACACTTTATCAAGTGAACCTGCCATGTGTAACCCTGATTGTTCGTATGGGGTTTGCTTGGAAGATTCTGCTAAATGTTTTGCAGCAATAATTCCCCATTCTGTTTTTATGCCACCGGGTTCTATCAATACCACGTCTATACCAAAAGGTTTCATTTCCATACGCAGAGCATCACTAAATGCCTCAACAGCGTATTTAGAAACATGATACCAGCCTCCAAAATAGAGAACACTTTTTCCTGCAACAGAAGAAACATTAATAATACGCCCCGAACCTTGTTTCCGCATAATGGGCAATATCAATTGACATAAACGAGCCAAACCAAACACATTAACCTCCAATTGACGACGTGCTTCTTCCATATCAACATTTTCTATGGCTCCAAAATATCCATAACCGGCATTGTTTATTAAAACGTCAATGCGGTTCTCCTTATCTAATATAGTTGCGACTGCTTCTTCTATAGAGTTTTCTATTGTAAGGTCTAATTTGATAATTTGCACACCTTGTTGATGTAAAACACCCATTTTTTCCACTCTGCGGGCGGCTGCATACACTTTATGACCTTGTCGCGATAAAGCCATTGCCGTTGTATAACCAATACCACTACTTGCCCCCGTTATCAATATGATTTTTTGATTCATGTTTGCCATTGAGATTTTTTATAACGAAAAATTAAACAAAATATTGCCAATGAATTTGATACACACTAAAATTTAAAACACCTTAAGTTTAAGAATTTCTGTTTATAATCATTTGTACAAAAATATATCTATTTATTTTTTGAGGACATCTAATTTTTTGCTTCGCGGATACGGAAAAAATATATCTTTGCAATATGGATAATGTGATTATTGAAAATACTTTGACAAGCATAAATGAAACCCGCTTTATAGGTTATCTCTGTCATGCTTATTGTTACAAGGGATATTGTACTTTCACTTTCAGAAATATACAATATAATTTCCAAGTTGGTGATTGCCTAATTGTCATACGCGGAGATTTAATCACTGACATAAAACAAAGTTCTGATTTTGAAGTTGATGCTATTTATGTGACACAAGAATTTATAGAACTTTCTACACCACAGAGCAACTATGGTATGAAAGGACATTTGGCTTTATTTGAAAATCCTATTATGAAACTAACACCAGAGATGCAAAAAGTGTGTATGCTTAACTTCAATTATATAAAAGAACGTTTGACACTCACCAAACATCATTTTCATAGAGAGGTAATGATAAATGCCATACAATGTATGATTATTGATTTTTTCGACTTTCATGCTGAATTATACGGCAACAATAAAATAAGCAATCAATATGCACAAATTATAAATAAATTTCTATCTCTTTTAGAACAAGGTGATTATGTAGAACACCGAGATGTTAGTTATTATGCAAACAAACTCTGTATCACTTCAAAATATCTGTCAGAAGTAACAAAGCAAGTAAGTGGTTTTTCTGCCAATTATTGGATAACGCGTTATACCGCTTTGGAAATAAGTCGTCAACTCCGAAATAAAAATCTAACTATCAGTGATATAAGTGATAATTTTAATTTTTCTTCATTGTCTTATTTTACTCGATACGTACAAAAACACCAGATCGGAAGAGCACACGTCTGAACTCCAGTCACATCACGATCTCGTATG
>CALAVA010000225.1 GCA_937892025.1 uncultured Bacteroidales bacterium | reverse complement strand
GTATGTCTATTGTCGGCACTCGCAATTGCACCAATTATGGGAAAATAATGGTAGAAAAAATCGTATCAGAGTTATCAGAAACCATTCCTGACCTTCAAATCATCAGTGGCTTGGCCAAGGGCATAGACACATCTGCTCATCAGGCTGCTGTCAATCATCATCTTGAAACAATTGGCATTTTAGGCAATGGTCTCCAAAATATCTACCCTGCAGCCAACAAAAAATTGGCTCATCAAATGTTAGAAAAAGGAGGGCTTCTTACTGAATTTTTCAGTACAATAGACTCTTGCGATGCGACTAATTTTGCCAGAAGAAATAGGATTATTGCAGGCATGTCTGACATTATTTTAGTTGCTGAAGCCCCCAAACGTAGCGGGGCTCTAATCACAGCCAATTATGGCATGTCTTTTGACAGAACTATTTTTGCTATACCCGGCAGAACGACAGACATAACTTCAGAAGGTTGCAACAATCTCATACGAAACAATATCGCCTATATTGCCACAACTACAACCGATATTATTCAAGGTATGAATTGGGATTTGTTTCAAAGCCAATTGCCCAAACAAAATTCTAAATCTCCTGCAATACAGAAACAACTCAATGATATTGAACAACAAATTGTTAAACAATTACAAAACAATAAACATTTAAATATTGATGAATTGTATATTGCCACCCAAATCAATATTTTAGATTTAACAAAAACACTATTGTCATTAGAATTTGATGATATTATAGAATGTTTACCAGGAAAACGATATCAATTAAAATAAAAAAAATGAACAATCAAACTTCTCAAAAAATCAAATTTTATATAATAAAACTATTTATCAGCACATTTTCTATCATTTTTGCAGCATGGTTGCTTCAAAAAGGAATACATATTGGCGACCCTAAACTACTAACTGGACTTATTGTTGCTGTTGTTTTGTTATTAGTTAATATGTTTATTCGGCCAATCATACTTATATCCACTATTCCATTTACAATTGCTACATTTGGTCTTTTTATACTTATTGTCAATGCTATAACTATAGAAATTACCGCTTTTTTGGTGGGTAAATTTACAGTGGATAATTTTTGGTGGGCTTTATTGTTCAGTTTATTAGTATCAATAACAACAACAATTATAGAAAGTATAGGGAAAACAAAAATCATTAGAATCAATTCGGATAACACAGACGATAATTCTACCAATGATACCGATTTCTCCGATTATGAGGAAGTTTAAAAACAATTTAAACGTATTTTAACGCATATTTAAATATTAACTTTTAATTGTTATCATTTTCATTTTGATTATAAAAATAATCGTTATTTTTCTGTTAATTTTGTAAAAAAAAGATAATCAATCATGAAAAAGAAAATCGCAGTTGTAACAGGAGGAAACTCTGGAGAATATGAAATATCTCTCAAAAGTGGCAAAAATATTGCTGATAAGATAGATAAAAACATTTATGATGTATATCTTATCTATATACAAGGTACAAAATGGTTTTACACTTATCAAAACATTAATATAGATATTGATAAAAACGATTTTTCGCTATCACTTAAAGGAGAAAAAATTATTTTTGATTGTGTTTTTATCGCCATTCATGGCAATCCGGGTGAGAATGGAAAATTGCAAGGTTATTTTGACATGCTTAACATTCCTTATACAGGTTGTGATGTTTTGGTTTCTTCCCTTACTTTCAATAAAAACTATTGTAATAGAGTGTTAAATACTTATGGCATTCAGACGGCTTCCTCTGTGCATTTGTTTAAGACTTCTATTATCAACTGCGAAGATATTATCAAACAAATTGGCTTGCCTTGTTTTGTAAAACCATGTAATTCAGGCTCCAGTGTAGGCATGTCTAAAGTAAAAAAACAAGAAGAACTTTTACCTGCCATTGCAAGGGCATTTGAATGGGATAACCAAATTTTAATAGAAAAATTTATTGACGGAAGAGAAATTACCTGTGGAGTAATGGCAATTCACAATGAAATAAAAACACTTGCCATTACTGAAATTATCAGTAAAAAAGAATATTTTGATTTTGAAGCAAAATATAATCCCGCATTGGCAGATGAAATCACTCCCGCTGACTTAACTCCAGAAATACAAGCACTTTGCGAAGAAAAATCAAAAAAAATCTATCAAGTTTTAGGTTGTAAAGGCATTGTTCGTATTGACTATATTTTCAATCAAGATGATATGTATTTTATTGAAGTCAATACTATTCCTGGACAAACGAATGAAAGCCTTGTTCCCAAACAAATTGCACAATGCAAGATGGATTTTTCTCAACTTTGTAGCAATTTGATTGAAGAGGCAATTGCCGAAAGACAATCATAAATCAATATCTGTTTTTGTTGTTGTTTCTGTTTTAGATAAGATATTACAAACAACAATAATAGCCATGGCTCCAAAAACAGGCACAGCCAATTTTTCTGTATCCAAAAAATTATTCAATATGCCATGTGTACAATAACTCACCAATGCCAATACGGACATGAGAGAGTAATATTTTAGCGTATTTGATTGTGTATTCCAACAAGTTTTCATTCCAAGTATTATCACACTCAAAAACAATGTGATAACAATCAACATTCCAAGCAATCCTGTTTCAGACAATGCTCCTAAATATTCACTATGAGCATTGCCTCCATTACCTGCATTGGTGGTTATTATCGTTTTATACATACTATTTTGATATGGTGCATATTGAAACTGATAAGTTCCAGGACCAAAGCCGAAAAATGGTTTTTCTTTAAACATTGCTATTGCCGCAGACCAACGATTCAATCTTTCCACATTAGAAGCATCTGTTGTAATGTTTGTTATGGATTGAATATGAGTAGCAAGATTCCCAACATCAGCATCATTGTTATTCTTGTTTAATTGTTGTACAAGCGTATCTTGAAACGCAAACAACAAACCTAAAAAAGTAACAATAGCCAACAATAAGACCTTAAATTTTATTTTTAGAAGTATAATAACATATACGCCAATAGCCACACATAGCGACAACCATGCTGCTCTTGAAAAAGAGAGATAAAGACCTAATAATGTAGGAATTAATAAAATAAGCGATAAACATTTTTTCCATTTAGGCAAAGACTTTACAGCGGGCAATAATGCCAATATAGGAGTAAAAAATGCCAAAATGGCTCCGTATGCAGTATGGTCATTATAATAAGGACTCATTACCCAATAGGCAACCTTACGTACATCTGCCCAAGCAATATGTTTATAGGTTGTTATACAAACAATTATGGCTAAGCCTGAGGCATAACACAGAAAAAAAGATGAGGCTTTGTTTATATCTTTCAACAATAAAGCAGACAAGAAAAAATAAGCGGGAATAACAAACCACAATTTTGCTAATAGAAACTTAAAAGATACTATCGGCATGGTGGAAATGATTGAAGTAACCAGCAACCAAAATATATAAAAATAGAACATCAAACTTATCTTATGACTTGCCAAAACTTTCGGATAACAATGATTTAAGATAACCGTAATGAAAAACAAAAACATAAAACCAGCCAAAAGCAACTCGCATGGGATTGAAAAACTTGCCCCTACCGTAGGTATAATAGCCCGCAATTCAACACTAAAAGGAATCAAAAAACAAGTCAAATAAAACATACTTTCCGTATGATATATCATCAAATAGATGATAGGCAAAACCAATATACTTAACGAAAATATATAATATTCATGTTTAATAACATAAGCACAAATAGCAAGACAAAACAGCAAGACTACCAATACGATAGCCCAATATTTATTGTTTGCAATATACTTTTTTAATTTTGATAAAATATCCATATTCTTTTAATGGATAGTTGTTAGTCTTTCACATTTTTTAGCGTATGACAAACATTGGTAATAGACTGCTGAAAGACAATAAAAAACAAGGTTAAGATAAACATAGAAATGGTAGAGACCAAAACAATTACAGTTTTTTTAGGATAGAATTTTTTATCTGCAGGCACTGCATATTCTACCACAAACTTTTGACTAAGTGCATATTGCATATCTACACGAGCACATTGTATTTTGGCTTGTAATACTTGTTGATATTCTCTCAAGTTCTTAATTTTTTCTTTAAGTGAATAGGATAAAGGACCCCATTCTTGCATTGTTTTCAACTCTTTATCCAAACGTGCTATTGCCGCTTGATTACCAGAAGCAACTTCTTTTGCATATTGTTGATACAATCTTTCCGATTGTTTTTCATAATCATAAACGCCATGCGACATAACTATCGACAAAGAATCATTGGTTTGTTTGATGACACTTTCCAAAGAGTCCATTTCCGCTTGTACTATCTCAAAAGCCAACTTTGTTCTTTGAGTAATAATATCTTGTTTTAATGTATCATAATAATAAGCAATTTCATTGGCCATATCTGCTGCCAATTGTGGATTTTTATTACTAACAGTTATTTCTACTCCCAAAAAATTATTTCTGGAACTTTTTATATCATTTTGTAAACCTTTATATAATTTTGTTTGCCAATATTTTTTATTCGTATCTAAGCCATAATAGGCAATCAAATTAAATTTTTGTATCAAATGGTCTTTGATATCCCTTGAGTTGAGAAGTTGAACCATTCTATCTACACTCATATCATCTCCAAATTGAGTAACATCCAAATATTCATCGTAATTACCATCTGTCAATACAACTTGCGACAAGCCATTTGTTGAAGTCGGTAATAGTACAACAGTAGATTTATATTTTGGAGGTATTAAACAAGCACAAATAAAAGAGACAACAATAGTTATAATCGTTACCATTGTTAATATACGCCAATGTTTAACTATTAAGAATAAGAGATTGGTTTCTTCTGATTTTTTTTGTATATTATCCATTTATATCACTATTTATTACCAATATATTTCTTCATTTTCTTCTATTCTTTTAGGGAAAGCCAATTGATGCAAATACGGCAATAAGATAGACAGCTTCCAACCCCAATTTTGTTCAAAATTTTCTTTACACAATGCAATAGCCGCTTTTTGGGAATCATGCAAACCCTTGCCATACAACAATATCAAATCTTTTAAATCTTGATATACATCTGCCAACAACTCACTAACTGACAATGTTATGTTCTCAGATGAAGATATGTCATAGAATGAAAAACTATCTATCTTTTCTAATTTATTTTTGAGGGACAACAAGACAACTTCATATTGTTCTTCGGTAACATATTGTTCATAAGCCGAATTATCTTCACACTCAACCACAGGTAATATGTTTCCCTTTACATACAACAATGGACAAATTTTCAATAAAAACTCAACAATTTGAGTTTCATTTAAAGCATCTATCTGTTCTATAAAAGCACAATATTTTGTACTTGCTACCACCATATCAACAATGGATTTTTCTATAATATTTTCATTTTTATCCATTTTAAACTAATCCTTTTACTTTTGAAACAACCGAATGGAATGCTTTGAGATAAAATGGTTCAAAATAAGCAACATCTACAAATTGTTGTTGTAAATATTTATGGTACGCCAAGTTAGACATATATTCTGCAGAACAAACTACATTAACAAAACGTGCCTTATCTTGCCATTCTAATATTGGTTTCACTTTATTGACAGCATTACCACAAAACAAGATGGTATGTTGTGTCAATAAATCTTCAAAACTATGTTTATCAATAATTAAATTATTTTCTTTTTGAATTTCCTCACAATGATTATCATAAACAGCACAATAGACTTCCATTCTTCGTGCGTCTATCATTGGGCAACACCACAAATCTTTATCCTCACTCAAATGGATAGCCCCATAAGCGATGGTCTGCAATGTAGAAACAGCAATCAATGGTTTGTTCAAAGCAAAACACAAACCTTTAGCGGTTGATACACCTATACGTAAACCCGTATAAGATCCTGGACCTTCACTAACAGCAACAGCATCTATATCCGCCATAGAAATTCTAACTTGCGAAAGAATATCTTCAATAAAAGGTAACAACACTTTGGAATGATTGTTTACCTCATGTATTTCTTTCATAGAAATACATCTTCCATTTTCCGACACTGCTACCGAACACACTTCTGTCGCAGTTTCTATAGAAAGAATATAGGCCATAGTATTACAAAATATCCCATTCTCCCTATTTTTTTTAGAGAGCAATGGGATATGATAAATATTATTTTAAATTGATGAACACTTTTCTGCCAATACAAGCACTTTATTATTTAAAATCTCAACGACTCCACCATCAAGATTGAAATAGATGAGATTATCCTTATCTTCCATTTTTATTTTCACTTTTCCCTTTCCAAGAAAAGTAATCATAGGTGCATGATTGTTCAATATTTCAAACAAACCATCTGCACCCGGAAGTTGTACTAAAGTGGCTTCTCCTTCAAAGACAGATGAACTTGGTGTCAGTATTTCAACTTTCATATTTCTGTATGTTTAAGATAAAACTAATTAGCCTCCGCTAACATTTTTTTACCTTTTTCTATTGCTTCATCGATAGTTCCCACCAAATTAAATGCTGCTTCTGGATATTGATCGACTTCTCCGTCAAGTATCATATTGAAACCTTTAATTGTTTCTTCTATTGGAACAAATACCCCTTTCAAGCCTGTGAATTGTTCTGCCACATGGAAAGGTTGCGATAAGAAACGTTGTACCCTACGAGCACGATGAACGACCAATTTATCTTCTTCGGACAACTCGTCCATACCTAAAATGGCTATAATATCTTGAAGTTCATTATATTGTTGTAAACATTCTTTTACACGTTCAGCTACTTCATAGTGCTCTTCTCCAACAACGAGTGGATCAAGCATACGAGAAGTAGATGCAAGAGGATCAACTGCAGGATAAATACCAATCTCTGTAAGAGAACGAGTAAGAACAGTAGTTGCATCAAGGTGAGTAAATGTGTTTGCTGGAGCTGGGTCAGTTAAGTCATCTGCAGGAACATAAACTGCTTGAACAGAAGTGATAGAACCTTTCTTTGTTGAAGTTATACGTTCTTGAAGAGCACCCATCTCTGTCTGCAAAGTTGGTTGATAACCAACGGCTGATGGCATACGGCCAAGAAGTGCAGACACCTCTGATCCTGCTTGAGTAAATCTAAATATATTATC
>CALAVA010000224.1 GCA_937892025.1 uncultured Bacteroidales bacterium | reverse complement strand
ACAACACCTCTACATTGATAGTAGAATCTATGTCGTATGCCTGTGCTCCATATTTAACTGCACTACTATAATTGCCCAACTGTTTGTAACAATTGGCTATTTTGGTGTTCAAAATAGCATTCTTTGCATTGAAACTATAGGCTTTATTGTAATAATCCAAAGCCAACCCATAATCGGTTACCATAGTAACTGGACTACTCAATACATCATCGCCTTTGTTGATATTACGAATGGCTTTTTTTAGTTCTTTGGGATTGGTAGGAAAGTTTTCTATGGTAAAATCTACATTTTGAGCAACAGCCCATCCCAATATCAAATTACACAATACCAATATAAATATCTTTTTCATGATTCTTTCCCTCTCTTATTTTTGACATTGATTATTAATATATTCTTTAGCCTTTTCTACGCCTAAATCTGCGGCCTTTTGCCAATCTTCACAGGCTCCTTGTGGGTTTCTCATCAACTCTTTGGTGTTGCCTCTATGCAAATAGGCTTCCCCATATTGAGGATTGTGTTGAAGAGCAAGATTGAAACATTGAATGGCTTCTTCATATTTTTTCTGTTTATATAACACATAGCCTTTGTTGCTATACACTTGATAAACATCTGGGTGAAGAGCAAGGGCTTTGTTAAAGTCTGCCAAAGCTTCCTCATAACGCAACGATTGGGCATTGGCTATTCCACGATTATTATAAGCATTAAAATTTTGATTATCCAAACGTATAACATAATCAAAATCTTCAATAGCAGCATCATAATCTTCCATTTCATACTTTAGCACGCCCCTATTGTTGATATACTCCACGTTATTTGTATCCAAGGAGATGGCTTGTTCATAATCTGCCATTGCCCCTTGATAATCATGGTTGGCTTTTTTCATCGTTGCCCTATCATTATACAAAACGGCCACCTCATTTTGGGCAATAACTTTGTCAAGGTCAGCAATCGCTTCTGCATATTGAGCATTATAATAATAGGATAAGCCACGCAGGTATATCGTTTTGTCATCTGCAGGCGTATAGGCTGACACAGCACGATTGAGAAAATTAATGCTTTGTGGATAATCTGCCTCATCAAAATACACTTTTGCGATTAAGAAAAACATACTATCCACTCGCTCTGTCTTAGCCGCATAAGATAGCAAGGTCTTTACCGCCTCCTCTGACTGCTTATTGGCTTGTTGAGCCTTCGCAAGCAACAAATAACTTGCCTTGAGATTTTGGTTTATCTCTATGGACTTTTGTAAATCAGCAATGGCGGCTGAATATGATTTGGAATTATATTTTTCCAAACCACTATTGTATAATTTCTCCGCCTGTTGCGTTTGTTTGGGTGAAATAACAATCATTTTTTGCTGTGCATAAACATGTGTGATACATGATAAAAAAAGCAAAATAGGAATTAATTTCAATTTCATTTTTATGAGTTTTAAATTAACAATTATTTTATTTTATTCTTTCTTAATTTTATTCTAAATGTACTTCCTTTGTTTATTTCAGATTCTTTTAATTTCAGTTCTCCATTGTGTTGTTGGTTTATAATACGCTGAGCCAAAGTCAAACCCAAGCCCCAGCCTCGTTCTTTTGTCGTAAACCCTGGTTTGAATATTGTTTTTTGATATTGAGAATCTATACCTTTGCCAGTATCGGTAATATCTATAATGACAAATTGAGAGTTTTCTGTTACACTAATGGTAATAGTGCCTATGCCATTCATCGCATCTACGGCGTTTTTGCAGATATTTTCCAAAACCCATTCAAAGAGATGAGTGGAAATTTCGGCATAGACCTCTTGTTCGGGAAGGTTCACTTGTATGTCTATTTGCCTTGAGGTTCTATTTTTAAAATAAGCTACAAAACTTGAAACTACGGCATTGATATTTTCCTTTTTTAGATTTGGCTCTGAACCAATTTTTGAAAACCGTTGGGCGATGGTTTCCAAATGGTCTATATCTTTATCTATCTCATGTAAGATTTCTGGATTCACTTGCTCTTCCCTAAGCAATTCTGTCCATGCCATCAAAGAAGATATAGGTGTCCCTAATTGATGGGCAGTTTCTTTGCTCATACCTACCCATATCCTATCTTGTTCATTCTGCCGATAATTTCTATACACTACATAAGCAAAAAACACAAACAAGGTGAGCAACACAAACAACAATATCGGAAAATAGCGAGTTGATTTCAACAAGACAGAGTCTTCATAAAATACATAACAAAACTTTTCTTGTCCAAGTGAAATCTTTATAGGGTCATTGGCTTTCCGCATATTGGACAGCACTTTGGATTTATATGCAGGTTGATTCATTCGTAAAGAATCCAAATTGCCAAAAAAAAGAACTTTCGTTTGAGTAGAATCGGTAACTATTACCGGAATAGAAGGAGCGTTATTTACTATCTCATTGAAAAAACTTTTTATCAAATCATCAAAGACGGCACGCAATTGCGTATAAATTTTTGACTCCTTATAATACAAATAAATAAAATCTTGTCCATAATAATTTATCGGAATCATCTTATATTTATCGCGAGCCAAAACCTCTTTCACGTCCTGACTTGTCCTAATTTCATTTTTTTCTTCTTCAGAGAGATTCTTTGTATCAGACAAACGATAATTATTGTCAAGCAAGATACAAGGAATGGTTTTATTTTCAGTAATAATATCAGAATAAAAGGTAATATCATCACCGATGTTGGAGGTAGCAATTTTCAAAAACGCCTGCCCTATGGTATTGGCACGCCTATCTTGATCTTCGGCTATAATTTGAAAGAAATTATCGGTATAAGACACCAAATCGGCTTTCCGTTCTATCGCATTCACCCAAATCTTTATCTTTTCCTTTTCTTTATCCACAAAAGTATTAACCAAGAAATTCATATACCACATCACGGCAAAGAACACGACAAAAATCAGCAACATAAACAGCCACAACACTGATTGCTTATTCCGACTCCCTTGTTTTTTCTTCATCTACAATGCTATTGGTTTTACGATTATTGCTTCTTGATTAGTCTGATTAAAATAGATATTTATTGTATAGTTTTCCGACTCATCAAAACCACCCTTATATTCTATTAACAAATATTCCGTTTCATTAGGTTGTATTTGCTTTTTGAACAATTGAGCGTCTATTTGTTTTGATGTACACGACACACTATCTATTATTAACGCAGAAGCACCAGAATTTCGTATCTCAACAAAGTAACGATAAAAATCAATATTTTTTCGTTGCTGAATTTCAATAGATTTAGCCGCTACCGATAAACTTGTTACCTGTTTGGTGTCTGTATCGAGCGAGCGTTCATATTGCATAATTTGGATACGTCTTTCCCGAGCCGCTGCTATGCTATAAATAGAATTTCTTTTGTCGTGCGGATTATCGCTAACATATTTTTCTGAATAACTCATTCCTTTCGGTTCTGCAACAAAACGCAATTTTCCGCCATTGCTATTGCTGTCCAAATAGTCCTTAAAGGCAGGTTGCTGATGAATATAGTTTTCAAAACTGACAATTCTTCGCATTGATAATTTGTCATTATATTCATTGGTAAACAAAGGACTCGCAAAACCCTTTACAATCAAACTCACCTCATACCCATTTTGCAAATCTATCAAAAGCAATTTATTGAGCGTATCTATCAATTCCAAACCGTATGCAACTTGAGAAGTAAAAAAGTTTTCTATTTCTTGTTCGGCCTCCATTTTAGCACTCCCTTTTAATCCTTTGGAATATTCTTTTTTATACAAATCTTTCATTTTTAAATAGTCTTCAAGCAGATTGGCATAATTTTCATTAGTAGTATCTTGCTTGCTTCTCGGATTGGGTTCATCATTATGAAAATATAAAGTAATTGGCAAAACCTGCGTAACTTTATCTTTTAGATGGTCATAAGTCGCCAATTTAATCGTATCGGTGAAATATGTCGGTGATTCTGACAAAACCGTAAAACCATAAATATCATAACAACAACTTACAGATTCTCCAACATGAAATGATCCAACTCTATTTGAGGCGAAATAGCCAGCATTTGCTAATTCGTTGCATGAAAAATAATAATCGTTAGCAGAAGAGTTGATAGGGCAGCCCAAATTTTCAGGTTTGTTCCATACACCCAAGGCACCCTTTGCGGCAAAAATATCCAAACCGCCATATCCTCCATGATAATCTGAACTAAAGTATAATTTTGAAGTTTTTTGATGATAAAAAGGCGTAAGTTCATTGCCTGCCGTATTGACAATGCTCCCCACATTCACAGCCTCGCCTACATAATCAGCAGTCATAATGCAATACCAAATATCCCATCCGCCAAAGCCTCCTTGTCTATCAGAAACAAAGTACAAAACCTCAAAATTATCTTCACTGACAATAAAGGGCTGCATATTTGATGAGTTTTCTGCATTTATTTGAGCAGGCAACAAAACAGGCTGCCCCCACTCTCCATGTTCATCTAACTGACTGACATAAATTTGCCAATACGTTTTTTTACCCTCAACCAAACAACGACTAAAATACAATTTATCCTTTTCCTCATTCAAGCAAAATCCAGCATTATTATACTTGTTGTTATTTATTTTTTTATTCAAGGGGCTACTTTCTTGCAAACCATTGGCTGAATATGGAGACATATATATTTGAGAAACATAATAGTCGTCTAAAAAACGGCTATTCCCTATCGACAAAGGGCGAAGTGTAGTAAAGAAAATACCCTTATCGTTATCTTCTATAGCATTAAATTCAGAATAAGACGTGTTAATTTGCGAGGGCAATTTTTCAATTTCTACATGCGAGGAGTCCACCCCTGAACATATCCTTGTCAAAAAAGCCAATTCTATAGGCAAACGACTTCGCAATATCGCATCTTGGTCGGTAGTCTGTTGATATTTTTGTAAGGCTTCTATGGCTTCAGCATATTTTGAAAGGTTTTTCAATGTCATTGCCCAATAAAAAAAAGCTTGAGGATAAACATGACTACTATCAGATAAACAAACTTTTCTGTAATAGGTTTCGCTTTGGGCATAAGCATATATACGTAAAGTAAGTGCTGCATATCTTTCATAAACTCCTATCGGTTGAATGGGATTTTCCTTAAACAATTCATCATAAAAATACACAGCAGAATTTAAATTGCCCTTACGTTCCCAATACATGGCCATATCCAAAAAAGAAGATGAAGATTGTGCAAAAACTCTCCCTATTTCAAAAACAAAAAACAGAATCAGCAAAAGTTTATATCTCATCTTTCAAAACACTAAAACCAATAACAAGGAATACTTTTGGGTCTTGGAATATGATGTGTTTTAATGATATAAGACACATTGATTTCAAAACTACCTCTTGCCCGACTTGCCTTTGACAATTTAGACACGTTAAAATCATAACACAAGCCAAAATTTACATCTCTCCACAAACCTCCTATAGACAAAAACAAAGCATCATTCCAACGGTGATATAAGCCTATATTAAATTTATTCACATACCATTTGCTATCAAAATGGAAAACATAACTATAAGTCAAACCCAATATAAACTCTTGATATTTTGCTTGCTTGCCATAATAAATCATTGGAGATAGTTCACTATTTGCTTTGACTGAAAAGGTGGCATTAAATTGTGCTGAAAACAATATCGGCAAACGAATATTATCATCTTTATACAATGAAATATGTGGCATATTCAAATGATACACACTTGCTCCCGCTGACAAAAAGCAATCAGAACTCACCCGATATGCCCATTGCAAGCCCATGGCACAATCAAAAAAATAGAATGTATTACCTGCAAACACTTCACTTAAAGGGACAGAAGGGTCATATAAGCCATTGAGATATTGCTCATCAAACTTCAGTTGAGAATAATCCCATGTCCGTTGCACACCACCTACGCTAACACCACCCATTAAAAAATGATCATTATTACCATTTATGGCATGTGCATAGGCAAACATAACATTCGCTTGCCCCGTTGAAAACTTAGAATCACCAGCCATATCATACTCTATGGTTACCCCCATGGAAAAAATATCTTTTTGACGAGGACGCTTTTTGATAGCAAAATCTGAATAAACACCTACTGTTTGATATGGTTTGGATATTGCTCGCCATTGCGTACGATAATAAGCACCAAGCCGTGCTGTACCTTCAAAAAAACCAGCAGAAGCAGGATTTGTTGCTATCGGAGCCAACCAAACTTGCGAAAGATGCGTATCTTGACCATATAAACACATGGTAAACACACCCAGCATTGCAATAGCAATAATTTGTTTTAATATACTGATTTTATGCAATTTAAAACTACTCATCTATCACCATATAGGTTTTTGGCATCAATAGCAAAGGTAACATTTTTTTATTAAATATTTTATAAAAAAAAAGATTTTTTCCATCAAATAAACAAAAAACGCTCAATC
>CALAVA010000223.1 GCA_937892025.1 uncultured Bacteroidales bacterium | reverse complement strand
CCTACACGACGCTCTTCCGATCTTATAGTCGGATTTTTTGATGTACTCCAGCAAACTCCACGGGCTGTAACCATTGCTCCTCCATCACTTGTAATATTGCCACCGCTTGTGGCGGTTGTGTTGGTTATACTACTTATTGTCGTGGTTGTAAGAGTTGCAATGCTTGCATTGGCAATAGTCGTAAATGAAACTTGACTACCATAGGCTATTCCTGCAGAATTGGTGGCATAGGCTCGAACATAGTAAGTTGTACTATCTAATAAACCTGTAATAGTACTTGTATAACTACCACTTCCTATTCCATCTAAAGTATGATTATCATTTATAGTCGGATTTTGTGAAGTACTCCAACAAACTCCACGGGCAACAATTGTAGAACCCCCATCACTTGTAATATTTCCGCCACAAACAACAGAAGAACTTGTTATATTACTTGCTGCTATGGTAGTAAGATTCGGCAAGACGGCAAAACCGGAATTTTGTCGCATAGTATCAATAACCCTATTCAAATTATTTATAATAGAATCATATCTATTTATTATAGTTGTCATATTGGAAGTTATCAAACTATTTACCGTACGCAAATTCACTGCATCCATAGGGTCTGTGGGGTCTGTCAGGCTTTTTATTTGGTTATTTGCCATATTACCCAGTGATACAACATCAGACAAAACTTGTGCTTCTGTATAAGATGTAAGGTATCCCGCATCGTTGCTAAATGCACTGACATTTGTAGGAACTGTTGGAATTGTCGGCTTGTTTGTCAAATCATTGTAATTTCCTGTAAATAGATTGGGTTTGTTGCTCAAATCATTATAATTGCCGCTAAACAAATTAGGTTTGTTTATCAAATCATTATAATTTCCCGTAAAACTTGCAGGCAATACCACATAACTGCCACCCGTCAAAAACAAGGTATCACGGCTTATGCTCAAAACTTGTGTTTCAGTATAGGTAGTCAAATAACCTGCATCGTTGGTAAAATAACTGATATTAGTCGGCTTGTTGATTATACTATCGTAATTGATTCCCCCCGATACATTGCCTGTCGTTTGGGCATACAAGGCGTATGGAACACTCAACATTTGTTGTATTGTATTCAAGGTATAATTGCGGGCACCATCCGGATCTATTTCACTTTTGAGGAAATAGGGTCCCTTTGCCCAATCTATTACATTTATACTATTCATACCATTACCTATAACAATGGAAAACAAACCGTTAGCATTCGTATAGGGACGGAATTCATCGCTATATACTTCCCGTCCCGTTGAAGAACCCTGCAAAATGGTCATTCTAACTCCAATAGGTGCATTAGTTATCAATTTGCCGTTGGCATCACGTACAACAGCCTGATAGGTAAAGCCTTGCGGTGCTTGGGCAAAAACACTTGCAATACTCAATATCACCATGCTTGCAATCAAAAATAATTTCTTTATGGTCATCTCTATTTTATTTTATATTTAACATTCAATTACTTCGTTTTTACTATTTTAAAATCACGTTCGCAGTCTTTACCCACTATTCGTAATACGTATGTACTTGCCGCATAAACGCTCATATCTATTTTTTGCTTGGTGTCTTTCAGACTGCCATTTTTCAATCTTCTACCTGTGTTTGTAAGCAATTCATATCGCAAATTGGTTTCAGTTGGGGATATTTCCACAAAAACACCATCTATGGCAGGATTGGGATAAACCGACACATCTATATCCCTTGTTGAAGTTTTCACCCACAACTCCTCTACCGTATAGGTCTGTTGCACTCCACCATATAGGCTTCCCTTGCCCTGCCCGATGGCAGTACCCACATCTATCTGCCCCACCGTATAACTCAAACTGCCATTGGCAGTTACAACATCACCACCTAAGGCGGGTATGGCTGTTTGGGCTTGATTATTACACAAAGAAAATAACAACCCTACAAACAAACCATACATCTTCAATTTTTTGTACATAATATTTTATAAAATTTTAAACTTCTAGAAAAAATGCTAAATATCAGCATTTTCATTTTTTTCTTTATCTTGAGCTTTTTCATTTTCTTCCTTTATCTTGTTTTTAGATAAAATTTCATCTCCACGTGTCAAATAGTAATCCCCTTCCCAAACTAAATAATAAATTTTCTTTTGTATACTAAACCACGCTAATATGCTAAGAATAAATATGATAACTAAGAAAATGACTAAACAACATAAACAATATGCAATATCGCAACATGTAATTTTACATATAACGCCTAAAATCAATAAAAAGGCATTTCTCAAAAACGCTTCTTGAGCCTCTAATACGGGAATATTCATTAAGCAACCATTTTTAGCAATTTTGTAATATGCTGCTACATAATATTCGTCTATATCTTCAGGAAATGGGACTTTTCTTGATTCTTTTTCTTCTATTTTTTTATAAAATTCTTTCCATGCTTTCTTTTGTATGCATTCATTTCCTATTAAATGTAGTTTTTTACAAATACATTCTATCAACTTATGATAACAAAGACCCGTAAGATAACTTAATATACCAATAAATATGTCAATTACAGCATTTTTTGTATCCAATCCGAAAAAATCCAAGAACCACAGAATAACAAAGCCAGGAATAAGCATTGTTAAAAAATCATACAATGATAGTTTTGAAAAATTATTCATAATACCTAAAATTTATATAAGTAAGAAATACCTGTTATGTTATAATATGCTCCTAAATAAGATTGACGAATTTTATTTGCATTTTTATTCTTTTTTACCTTGCAAAGGTATCATCTTATGGTTTTTATCACTCGTTGAGAGTGCATAATAATATAGGCATTTTGCACAAAAATATCAGCACTTTGCATAAATCACTATCTGTCTTATACTTTGTGTTCTTGGTAATATTGCGAGAATTCCGCAAAAAAATCACGTTTCAGTACTTTGGAAATACGCATCAGCATCTGCGTATCTATCCATTTGCGTTTGTATATATTGTAAATGGTGTTGCGGTGGCAATGCAACTGCTGACAAAGCCACCCTATTTTTATCCCATTGGTTTCTATATGTACTTTTATCTCTCTCCCGATATGATAATCTTCGTCCATAGGCTTCCATATTTATGGTCTTTGGTACTATGGCAACTAAAAAAGGCGTTCGCCATTTCGTTGCTTACGATTGTTGTGGTGTCCGCCTATACCAAATCACACATAAGTAAGTAATGGTTCACGCCAAGGGCAAGAACTCTTATACTTCTCATTCTGTGTGATGTATATTGAATGTTTGGCGGACTTCCAACAATCACGAACAAGAACCAAAGTTCGCTGTTATTTATTTTCTTACTTTATCCTACATACTATATTCATAATGTATTGGCACAAAAGTACAATTTTTTATTCTTATATAACGGACTTCTTGGAGATAAACTTCTAAAAAATATTACATCCCAACTTGAAGCTATACTTTTGAAAATTTATCTTATTTATAATAAATGAAATTGATTTTTGTGTTATCTTTGCATTTTATATTTTTAATTAAAAAAGAACATTTATGATAAACATAACATTACCAGATGGCACTGTAAAACAATACAATAAAGGCGTTACTGCTAATGAGATTGCCCTTTCTATCAGTGAAGGTTTGGCAAGAAATGTTTTGGCCGCTATGGTAAACGAACAAATTGTGGAAAGTTCTCGTCCGATAGAAACAGATGCGAAAGTTCGTTTGCTCACATGGAACGATTCAGAAGGGAAAAATGTCTTTTGGCATACTTCTGCTCACCTAATGGCAGAAGCCATAGAGCAATTATATCCTGGTGTAAAATTCGGGATAGGTCCATGTATAGAAACAGGTTTTTATTATGATATAGATTTTCTTGATTATACCATATCCTCCGATGATTTCAAAAAAATAGAAGACAGAATGGCCGAAATTGTTTCTACCAAACAAGCCGTTGTCAGAAGA
>CALAVA010000222.1 GCA_937892025.1 uncultured Bacteroidales bacterium | reverse complement strand
TAATAAATATAAAAATAAAGATTCATCATTTATTAAAAACAATATGATAGAAAAAAAATCTTTAGGGGTCTTTCTATTGCTTTTGGCAACAATGTTCCCTTTGTTTGCAGTTAATCCAATAGATGTAAATTTGTTGCCCGATGACAAGAAAGTGGGCAAACGAGTGGTGTCTTTTTCGGGTAAGATTAAAGGGAAACGCAGTTCAGGCACCGTTTCGCGTGTGGCAGAATTTGGCGGTCGGGACAAGCGTCCCAATGGAATAGAAGGCCGTAAACTCACTTTCGGTTTCCATGTAGGGGCGGCTATACCTTTATTAGAAACCGCCAAAACTGAAGCCATGTCATTTGGTGGTAAATTTAACTTCTCCATATATGGTCTGATACCACACACAAAAACTTTTGCCATTGGTGCTGATATTGGAGGTGCATATCTCTTGGTTTCACAATCAAAATATATAACAAACCTCTCCTCAACACAAAGAGACAGAACTTCTGCAGCCACTGAAGAACCTGAAGTCTCTGTGAATAATTGGTTTTTGGCTACACCTCAAGTGAGTTTTATGGGCAATTTTCACCCCAAACAACGCTTTAACATTCAACTGAAAGGAAATATCGGCTTGGCAATGATTATGGTGCCACAAACCTCTGCCCAATATTATTTAAAAGATATTCAAGCAGATGGAACTTACCAATCAAAATGCTATGAGTATGCTTACCGTTCAGGAATGCAGTTGGGATTTTGTGGAGCCTTGGGAACAGATTTGCTCTATGCTTTGTCCAATCATGTGGAATTGAAAGGTGGACTTGATCTTACTTATATCCGTTTTTCTTATTCCAAAGAATGGATACAGCCAATAGAACGGGTTACAAAAGTTGTTTCACATTTAGCAATGTTGGATATTCATATCGGTTTTGCATTCAATTTTTAATTATTAAACATAAAACATAAACAATCATCATGAAAAAACATTTATTTTTAACCTTAGCACTTGCCTCAACTATAGCATTATTTTTTAGTTGTAGCAATAGAACTGAAACAGAAGAAGAAAACACCGATGCTTTGTATTATTCTTCTAAACCTTACACACGTTGGTGGTGGTTTTCGTCAGAAATAGACACCAATGATGTCAGAGACCAGTTGATATGGCTCAAAGAGCATGAGTTTGGCGGTGTGGAAATTGCATGGATTTATCCTATGGGTTTGGATACAAACACCCCTCACCCCGAATTTTTGTCTCCAGAATGGGCAACAAGTGTGGTCTTTGCTAAACGTATTGCCGATTCTTTGGGCTTGGGCTGTGATTTTACTTACGGAACATTGTGGCCCTTTAGCGATTTGAATTTGCCTGACGGAGACCAGACAAGAACCTATTTTGACACCATAAAAGAAGCACAACGCTCTTTTACTTGGGATTATCCACTTGTGGCCCGCATATTGAACCATTTGGACAAAGAGGCTTTTTATCGTTATGCCGAAAAAATGAACAAAGGTTTAGAAAATGCCTATAAAGGCAGAAAATCGGGAGTTTTTGTGGATTCTTGGGAGGTGGAAACACAATACCTCTGGACACCAGGCTTCGGCGAAACTTTCCAAAAAGAACACGGTTACGATATTGAACCCTATATGCAGGCTAAAACTTTGTTGGATACAGAAAATGCAGAAGTCTTTTATGATTATATGCATACTTTGTCTGCTTATGTTTTAAATGAATTTTATGCACCTTTTGCTGAAAATGCAACCAAAGTAGGGGCTTTTTCTCGTTCACAATGCGGAGGGGCACCCACCGATTTGCTCACAGCATTCACCTTAGTAGATGTGCCTGAAACTGAAGCCATTCTCTATGAACCTTGTTTTAGCAAAATTGCTGCCTCTGCCGCTACATTAGGCAACAAAGAAGCCGTTACCGCTGAAACATTTACTTGTGCCTACGGCTGGACAGGATTGCTCTACAAAAATGGTCGTGGACAAAGCCCTTATCAAGGTAAAGAACAAATTGCTGACCTTAAACTAATTTGCGACGCCTTGTTCGCTAATGGTACCAACCAAATCATTTGGCACGGATTCCCTTATAATAAAGTGGGAGATACAAGCAATTTCTTCTATACTACTTGTCAAATATCTACCAATCCACAACACAATTTGACAGGAGAAAACCTTACCAATTTCAATAAATATATGACCAAAGTGTCCAAATATATGCGTAAAGGTAAAAATTATAGCGATTTGGCTGTCTATATGCCATTAGAAGACGCATGGATGCACGCCTATTATCCCGATTCTATGCGTAAGGTGAAAGCATTTTTCTGGGGACAATACGAAATGAGATTTATCAATACACCAGAAAATTTTAAAGGTATGCAACCATTGTGGGTAAACGAACATTTCCTCGCTGAAGCAAAGTATGAAAATGGTATATTGCATTGTGGTGCCACCGATTTTAACGCACTCTATGTCGGCGTTGAATATATGGAATATTCTGCTTTGCAACAAATATTGCGTCTGGCAAAAAGCGGATTGCCTGTCTTGTTGGCCGTTCAACCAAAAGAACCCGGCAAAAATAAACATGCTGATGAATATGCACAACTTTTGACCGAATTGCAACAATTGCCAAATGTAAAAAATGACGCCTCCGTATTAACAACTAAACCGCTGATTGAAGGAAATGATTTGCCAGATTTTTGGTGCCGTCAAGATGGAGATACCTATTATGTGTTCTTTGCTAACCCAATGTCACAAACTATAGAATATCCATTGCAATATGCTTATGCTTTTTCTGATAAGGGAGCAACCAAACAAATAAAGGTTAATCACCATGGTAAAACTGAAAATCTTACCCTTGACTTTAAACCAAACGAATCTTTGTTGCTAAAAATTGATAAAAAAGGCTTACAATTTTTAGACTTGGGATTTGTACCTACAAAAATGAATGGTTATGAAGAATAAAAAATAATCATCATTTTATAAACCTCATCAAGCCCCCCATACCGCAGGTATGGGGGACTTGTTTTTGTATAGAAATACATGAAATTTTCTGATTAACCTGCCAAATGCTTCCAAAAAATAGTGTTGATTTTTTTAATCAAAAAATGTAAGTTATTGATATATATATGTATATAATTAAAAATGCTTTAGTTTCTATTAGTAGAAACAAAGGGAGAAATTTGTTAATAGGAATTATTATAATTGTAATAGCTGCTTCGGTTGCAGTTACATTGGCTATTAAGAATTCGGCATCTTCTCTTATTAAGTCTTATGAGGATAAATATGAGGTTACGGCTACAATTGGGGTTAATAGAGAAGTTATGAGGGGAGATTTGTCTCGTAATAAGGATTCTAGTGATGAAGAAAGAAAAGAAAATAGAGAGAAGA
>CALAVA010000221.1 GCA_937892025.1 uncultured Bacteroidales bacterium | reverse complement strand
AATACTTTCTTCAAAATCATCATCTGTTTCTGAAGGGAAACCGACAATTACATCTGCCGCAATGCAGGCATGGGGAATTTTGTTTTTTATCTCTGCTACCTTTTCAGCAAACAATTCCCGCTGATAACGCCTTCGCATCAATTGCAAAATACGATTATTTCCAGATTGTAAAGGAATATGAAAATGGGGAACAATTTTTTCTTCTTCGGCTGAAAGTTGAATGATTTCATTCGTTAGCAAATTCGGCTCTATGGAGGATATTCTAATGCGATGCAAACCATTTATTTTGACTAATTCTTTTAGCAGGTCTATAAAATGTTCATTTTTTGAGGTACGGAAATCACCAACGTTTACTCCCGTTAATACAATTTCTTTAATGTCATGATTAACAATATGTTTTGCGTTGATAACCACATTCTCAATGCTATCGCTTCTGCTTTCTCCACGTGCAATGCAAACTGTACAATAACTGCAATGGTAGTTGCAACCGTCTTGAATTTTCAAAAAAGAACGTGTTCTTTCATGAATAGAATAGGAGGCAAAAAAATCATTGTTGTTATTAGAGATAGGGTTGCAAATAGGTTGGTTTTGATATAAGTTTTCTATCCATTCTACCACCTGCATTTTGTCTTTATTACCAAAGATAACATCAACATGTTGGCAAAATTGGGCTTGTTCTAAAGCCCCAAAACAGCCAACCATAGCAATCTTTGCTTCCTTATTATTGAGTTTGATGTGATTGAGTAATTGTTTGCATTTTTTCTCTGCCATAGCCGTAACAGCACAAGTGTTGATGATAAAAATTTGCCCTTTATCTTGTTCGTGGCTTACCTGATAGCCTTTGGCACTTAGTTGCTGTTCTATGGCGGCACTTTCCGAAAAGTTGAGTTTGCAACCCAAGGTTTTTATGATGATATGTATATCTTGCCGATTCATACGCTGTGTTTTTGGGTAAACGGATATGTCCGAAAAAGCAGTTTAAACTTTTTAGTCTTACTATAAAATACTTGAAAATAAAGTAAAACAACCAAGGAAAAGAAAATGGCAACAATAATGGCAGGCAACCAAAAATCGGTAAAATTTAGAATCGTATAATTTTTTGGATTGTGATGTTTAACAATAATTTTGATATTGTTTTTTTGCATATTATGGCTATTCGCATCATATTGTTCAATCACTTTTTCTTGATATGCTTGTGTTTCGTCTGTTATGTCGTTTATCAATATGTCTCTGTACGTTTTTCCATTATAAACAAAAGATATGATTTTTAATTTACTTTGAGGATTAATCGTTTCTATTTGTGCTTGAATCATTTCATTGTTTTTCCATGTAGCCCATCTATTCAATCCCGCCATAGTCCAAACAAAAAGCAGGCAAATGACAATAATCATACTTTTGGAGATGTACATAGTTTACAAAAATAAATAAAATTATTCAAAAAGTGATTTTTTCAAGATTATTTTCTATTTGTTCTATTTGATGTAATTTCAGAATAACCTATAATTCTATCATAATCTAAATTATCTCCCTGATAGTAAACAAAAGTATTGTATCTATTTTCTGTTTCCCAGTGGTTTCCTTCGGTGTAGATAAATGTTCCTTTGGTAGAGTTGTTGGGTTTGGCTATATATGTGTAGTTGTAGTAGCCTGTTTTGAGATACAATATGGCTTCCCATACATGTTTGTACTCATTGAAAACCATTTTGTTTTTAGGGTTTAGGTTCCAATTGCTAAGTTCGCCATATATGAATATATCGATATTGGGAGGCAGGTTGGGGGCATCAAGAAAAAAATGCACTTCTGTATAATCGGCTCCGTATAAACTATCAGACGCATCGTCTGAGGTGATAAAATAACAACCATTAATGTCTTTATCGTCTAAATAGGGAAGAAAGACATTGGCCTTATCCATATAGAGCCATGTGTAGTTTACACCTGCAACAATGATATTTTTTTCGACATGTTCCATTCTTGTTTTTAATGTTCTTATATTAAATGTTTTAAACTCACATCCGCCTTCAAAGACAATTTGGTCGCTTTGGTCAAAAAGCAAAGAATTACCTAATATTTTATGAGGAGTATTAACAATAACGGCATTGTCTTCTCGATTATTTTGACTTGTTTTTACTTTAAGAAAACGTCCGGGATTTAGAATCTTAAAATTTGAAGTGTTAATATTTAGGTGTATTTGTTGATGTGTCTGCCTTAGGGTGATATTGTCGGCATCTTTAATGGAAGCCGAAACTTCAACCAAGTTTTCTACAACATAAAAACGGTAGGTTAAAATTGGATTTTCATCATCATCATAAATATAGATAATATAATTGCCTGATTTTGTTGGATATATATTGTCGTTAGGAAATGTGATACTATAAGATATATAGAATTGTCTTGTGTTGATAGAGGTTTGGTAATTGAATATTTCCATGTCTTCAAAACTTCCTAAATATTCATTCTTTTGTAGATTTGTTGTCGGTTGCCAATCGTATGTGCAATGAATGAGCGTATAGCGAAAATATTTTGGTGTGTCGCTTTTGTCGTCAAAACGGAGTATTAAGGCATTTTTTGCTCCCAAATGAATAATAGGAAGAGCAAAATTCATATATTTTAT
>CALAVA010000220.1 GCA_937892025.1 uncultured Bacteroidales bacterium | reverse complement strand
GTTATGATTTAGGAGAGGTTGGTCGTTATCGTATAAACAAAAAATTGAATTTGGATATATCTCCTGATATAAGAGTGCTTACAAAGGAAGATATTATTTCTATTATTAAACATTTAATAGAATTGATAAATTCAAAAGCAGAAGTTGATGATATTGACCATTTAAGCAATAGACGAATAAGAACGGTTGGGGAACAATTGTCTGCACAATTCGGTATTGGATTGATGAGAATGACAAGAACTATCAAAGATAGAATGAATGTTCGTGATAATGAATTGTTTACGCCAATAGATTTGATAAATGCAAAAACATTAGCCTCTGTTATCAATTCATTTTTTGGCACCAATCAACTTTCTCAATTTATGGATCAAACCAATCCTTTGGCTGAAGTTACTCACAAGCGAAGAATTTCTGCTTTAGGTCAAGGTGGTTTGTCGCGAGATAGAGCAGGTTTTGAGGTCCGTGACGTTCACTATACGCATTATGGTCGTTTGTGTACGATAGAAACTCCTGAAGGTCCTAATATTGGTTTGATATCCTCTTTGTGTGTTTATGCAAAAATCAATAATTTGGGATTTATTGAAACACCTTATAGAAGAGTCGTGAATGGCAAAGTTGTCTTAAATGAACCTTTGGTGTATATGGGTGCTGAAGAAGAAGAAAATTTGACCATTGCTCAAGCAACAACTCCATACGATAAACAGACTGGAGAATTTCAGACAAATAGAATTAAAGCTCGTAAAACAGCGGATTATCCTATTGTTTCTCCCGAACAGTTGGACGCTGTTGATGTTGCTCCCAATCAAATTGCCTCAATTGCAGCATCGTTAATTCCATTTTTGGAACATGATGACGCCAATCGTGCTTTGATGGGTTCAAATATGATGCGTCAAGCTGTTCCGTTGTTAAAACCAGAGGCTCCTATTGTTGGTACAGGAATAGAAGAAAGTGTCGCTCGTTGCTCTCGTTCTCAAATATATGCAGAAGGAGAGGGTGAAGTTGATTATGTTGATGCTACTCAAATTAGAATAAAATATAATAGAACGGAAATTGATGATTTGGTAAGTTTTGATAGTAATCTTAAAACTTATCATTTGATAAAACATCAAAGAACCAATCAAAGTACTTCTATCAACATTCAACCAATTGTACGTAGAGGTCAAAAAGTTACTAAAGGTCAGATTTTGACAGAAGGCTATGCCACCAAAGAAGGTGAATTGGCATTGGGTCGTAACTTGAAAGTGGCGTTTATGCCATGGAAAGGTTATAATTTTGAAGATGCTATTGTAATCTCAGAAAAAGTAGTAAAAGAAGATTGGTTTACCTCCATTCATGTCGATGAATATACTTTGGAAGTAAGAGAAACCAAACGTGGTGCAGAAGAACTTACCAATGATATTCCCAATGTGGGTTTAGATGCAACTAAAAATCTTGATGAAAATGGCTTGGTATGCGTTGGAACACATGTCAAAGAAGGGGATATTCTTATAGGGAAAATCACTCCCAAAGGAGAATCGTATCCTACACCTGAAGAAAAATTGCTTCGTGCTATATTTGGAGACAAAGCCGGTGATGTAAAAGACGCTTCATTAAAAGCACCTCCATCAACAGAAGGAGTGGTTTTGGACAATAGATTGTTTTCACGTATTATGAAAATGAAAACAAGAAAAGGCAAAATCAAAGAAAAAGAAACCGTAAAAGATGTTGAAATCCAATTTGAAAAAGATGCAGATGCATTGAAAGATAAATTGGTTCAAAAATTATATAAAATATTAGAAGGAAAATTATCACATGGTGTAGAAGATAATGCAGGTAATATTTTGATACCAAGAGGTCCTAAATTTTCTCAAAAGGCATTGTCGGCAATAGATTATACGTGTGTAAATTTGACCAAATGGACAACGGATAGCAAAGTCAAT
Source organism: uncultured Bacteroidales bacterium (assembly GCA_937892025.1). Classification (GTDB taxonomy): domain Bacteria; phylum Bacteroidota; class Bacteroidia; order Bacteroidales; family WCHB1-69; genus UBA1205. The sequence goes on along the minus strand of CALAVA010000220.1, from coordinate 3,222 downwards.
AGTTTGGTAGAGCGTGTTGTTCGGAATTATAGTGAAAAATATCGTGATTTAGTAGCCGTTACAACTCGTAAAAAGTTTGCCATTACCGTCGGAGATGAATTGCCTTCTGGTATTGTTCAAATGGCAAAAGTTTATTTGGTAAGTAAACGTAAATTACGTGTAGGAGACAAGATGGCAGGTCGTCACGGAAACAAAGGTATCGTTGCCAAAATAGTAAGAGAGGAAGATATGCCATTTATGGCAGATGGAACTCCGATGGATATTGTTTTGAACCCTCTTGGGGTGCCTTCACGTATGAATATTGGACAGATATACGAAACCATTTTAGGTTGGGCAGGCAAAATCTTGAATAAGAAATTTGCAACACCAATTTTTGATGGTGCTACTATTGAAGATGTCAATCGTTATTTAAAAGAAGCCAATTTGCCAGAAAATGGTAGTGTATATTTATATGATGGTGGTACGGGGGATAGATTTGAACAACCTGTAACAGTTGGTTATATCTATATGTTGAAATTGCACCACATGGTTGATGATAAAATGCATGCTCGTTCAATAGGACCTTATTCATTGATAACACAACAACCATTAGGCGGTAAGGCTCAATTTGGTGGACAACGTTTTGGAGAAATGGAGGTTTGGGCATTAGAAGCATTTGGTGCCGCCAATATTCTTCGTGAGATATTGACCATTAAATCTGACGATGTAACAGGTCGTGCTAAAACCTATGAAGCGATAGTAAAAGGAGAAGTGGCACCAACGCCCGGATTGCCAGAATCATTCAATGTATTAGTGAATGAATTGCGTAGTTTGTGTTTAGAAATAACATTTGACTAATGCCTCAAATAATTAAATGAAATTTTGAATTTGTATATACAAGAAAATCATGGCTTTCAGAAAAGATAATAATGTTAGAAAAGATTTTTCAAAAATTACGATAAGTTTGGCTTCACCAGAACTGATATTAGAGCGTTCCAAAGGAGAAGTTACTAAACCTGAAACCATTAATTATCGTACTTATAAATCAGAACGAGATGGTTTGTTTTGTGAAAGAATCTTTGGCCCTATAAAAGATTGGGAATGTCATTGCGGAAAATACAAACGTATTCGTTATAAGGGAGTTATTTGTGACCATTGTGGCGTAGAAGTAACTGAAAGAAAAGTGCGTAGAGAACGTATGGGACATATTCAGTTGGTTATTCCAGTTGCTCACATTTGGTTTTTTAAATCTTTGCCCAATCGTTTAGGTTTGTTTGTCGGATTACCTTCAAAAGCATTGGAGGCTATCATATATTATGAAAGATATGTCGTTATTCAAGCCGGTGCTGCGGCAGAATTTGGAGCTTCTCGTTTGGATTTACTTCAAGAAGAAGAATATATAGAATTTTTGGATAAACTTCCAAAAGAAAATCAATTATTGGACGATGCTGACCCTAATAAATTTATTGCCAAGATGGGTGCAGAAGCCATTCAAGATTTGATTTGCCAAATTGATATAGACAAAGAATCATACGAATTGAGAGATAAGGCCAACAAAGAAACCTCTCAACAACGTAAACATGAAATTTTAAAACGTTTGCATGTTTTTGAATCATTTAGGGATAGTCGCAAACGGATGGAAAATAGGCCAGAATGGATGATTGTTAAAGTCATACCTGTTATTCCGCCAGAATTGCGTCCATTGGTTCCATTGGATGGTGGACGTTTCGCAACTTCAGATTTGAATGAATTGTATCGTAGAGTTATCATTCGAAATAATCGTTTAAAACGTTTGATAGAGATAAAAGCCCCTGATGTAATCATGCGTAATGAAAAACGTATGTTGCAAGAGGCGGTTGATTCTCTGTTTGACAATTCTAAAAAATCGGTATTTAAATCAGAAGCACGTCCTTTAAAATCATTATCTGATAGTTTAAAGGGTAAGCAAGGACGTTTCCGTCAAAATTTGTTAGGAAAACGTGTGGATTATTCAGGGCGTTCCGTAATCGTTGTTGGACCTGATTTAAAATTAAATGAATGTGGTTTGCCTAAAGAAATGGCATCAGAATTATTTAAACCATTCATTATTAGAAAATTATTAGAAAGAGGGATAGTAAAAACTGTAAAATCCGCAAAAAAAATAGTTGACAGAAAAGATCCTGTAGTTTGGGATATTTTGGAAAACATATTGAAAGGTCATCCTGTTTTACTAAACCGTGCTCCAACCTTGCACCGTCTTGGTATTCAGGCGTTTCAGCCAAAATTGGTGGAGGGGAAAGCCATAAGATTACATCCTTTGTGCTGTACCGCTTTCAATGCCGACTTTGATGGGGACCAAATGGCTGTGCATGTGCCTCTTGGCAATGCCGCTATATTGGAAGCTCAAATGTTGATGTTGGCCTCTCACAATATATTAAACCCTGCTAATGGGGCTCCTGTTACAGTGCCTTCTCAAGATATGGTTCTTGGTTTGTATTACATTACCAAACCTTTGCGTTCTACCGAAACTATGAAAGTAAAAGGTGAAGGCATGATATTCTATTCGCAAGAAGAGGTGGTAATGGCACATGCTGAAAACAAAGTACATACAAATGCTGTTATCAAATGTCGTGTTAATAAAGACGGAGATGGAAAAATGCAGTTGATAGAAACAACAGTAGGAAGAGTTTTGTTCAACAGAGTTGTTCCTGATGAGTTCGGATTTATCAACGAATTGTTAACGAAAAAAGCCTTAAGAAATATTATCGGTGAAGTGTTGAAAAAGACAGGAACCTCTAAAACTGCAAAATTCCTTGATGATATTAAGGATTTAGGCTATTTGATGGCATTTAAGGGTGGTTTGTCTTTTAATTTAGGAGATGTTATCATTCCTGAAGAAAAAGCAGATTTGATAAAAGAAGCCAATGAACAAGTAGATGAAGTTACAATGCACTATCATGGTGGTTTGATTACAGACACCGAAAGATATAATAAAGTAATTGATATTTGGACACATACGAATGCTAAATTGAGTCGTATCTTGTTGGATAAATTATCTAAAGACAGACAAGGCTTTAATTCTGTGTATATGATGTTGGATTCAGGTGCTCGTGGTTCTCAAGAACAGATACGACAATTGTCAGGTATGCGTGGTTTGATGGCAAAACCAACCAAAGCAGGCGTTTCTGGTGGTGAAATTATTGAAAATCCAATTCTTTCTAATTTTAAAGAAGGATTGTCTGTTTTGGAATACTTTATTTCTAC
>CALAVA010000219.1 GCA_937892025.1 uncultured Bacteroidales bacterium | reverse complement strand
ATATTGAACAATATCATCATACAGAAGAAATTCGATTTGACATTATCGCCATTGTATTAAAAGGCGGAACATCTACCATTCATCATATTGAAAACGCATATCAAACAAGTTGGAGATAAGCGACACTATTACCATACACGTTATCTAAAAAACAAAAAGCATTATTTTTGAGTTAAAAGTCGAATTTTCTATATAAAAACATACTATTTAGGTATATTTGTATCATTTTTGACACAATAATGCGTAAAAAATTCGTAAAATGAAACAAGACAACGGATTACAAAACAAATGAAAAGGGGTGTCCTATTTTTATGTTGCCCTAAAATTTATTTATAACATAGCCTCAATATCTTTTTCTATTTCTTCAGGTGTAGTTACAGGAGCATAACGTTTGATGATACGACCATCTCGAGAAATGAGAAATTTGGTAAAGTTCCAGCGTATATCACCTTTTTTTCTGCCTGAAGTTAGTGTTTCAACCATTTTCATGGTGGCTTGTTTTTTTTCTCCTTGTACGTTTTCTTCGGGGACTTGGGAAGTGAGATACTTAAATATAGGGTCTGCATTTTCTCCAAAAACATCTATTTTTTTCATTAGAGGAAATGTTACCCCGTAATTGATTTTGCAGAATTGGGCTATTTCTTCATCTGTGCCTGGTTCTTGATGTTTAAATTGGTCGCAAGGAAAGCCCAGAATTTCTAAACCTTTATTGTGAAATTTTGTATAGAGAGCCTGAAGCCCATCGTATTGTGGTGTAAATCCGCATTTGCTTGCCGTATTTACAATCATAAGTACTTTGCCTTTGTATTGTGACAAATCTACTTGTTCTCCTTTGTTGTTTAATGCTTTAAAACTATAAATTGTTTCCATTTGTTGTTGTTTTTGGGCTTGGGTCGTTATGGATACTGATAATATGATACCCAAGCAGATGATACTTTTATTCATAAATGTTTATTTTTTTTAATTGGCGACGAAATATTGCGGGGCTGATGCCTTCTTTTTGTTTAAAAAAGCGACTGAAAGAGGTCTGGTCTGAAAATCCTACTGTTTTTGCGATATGG
>CALAVA010000218.1 GCA_937892025.1 uncultured Bacteroidales bacterium | reverse complement strand
AACAGCCATCGTAGTTTTTGGTTTTATCGCCATCAAATTCATTCATTCCAAAATAATTGTCAAAACCAATAGATAGGCTAAAATCATCAAAATTCATAGAACCATTATAGGCCCCATGAAAAAAAGCGGTATAATAGCCGTGTTTTTTGAAAATGTTTGGCAAAGAAATTGTTGTATTGGCAGCGTAAGGTGAGGTGATATAGTCGTTTTCCATCAACGGCGGTATGCCAATAAACAAAGCAGGCAACGATTCTATAGAACGTTTCCCATTGGCAAGACCTTTGTATATCTGACAATAAGAAGACAATGAGTCTAAAAAAGGAGTGTAACTTTCTCCGCCACCATTGATACTGCCCATATATTCTTCTGAAAAACTTTCCAAAATTATCAAAATAACATTTAATTTTTGTTCTTCTTTGTTGGGATTATACAATGGAATGGATTTTGGCGTAAAAACAGCTGAAAGTTCTTCTTCGGAAGAAAAATAATTGATTTTTTGTAAGGTAAATGTTTTTCCGCAAGTAATATACATAGAAAATGGCGTGTTGATAACCAAGCCCGCATTGCCAGAACGTGCATAACGACCAGCATCAACAATGTTTATCGGCTTGTATTGCAAACCTCCTCGCATAAATATAATTCCACAAGCAACTACACAGACTAAAAGGATAGTATGGCACATATAATAATAAACTTTGTTTTTGAAAGTTTGTCCTTTTATGCTATTTTCTGTGAAAACAATATGCTTGGAAATCCAAATCAAAAATAATATAAGAATAACAAAACCAACAACATAATACCAAAAATTAACTAAAATATTGACGGCTAAATTGCCTATACCGCCATTGAAACTTTGGCTTAGATAGAAAAACAAATCAAAGGAACTGCGTCTGAGTGTCCATTGAAAGTAAGGAATATCTATAATATTAAAGGCCAACAATAATGATGTCCCAATTACATAAAACCATTCTCCAATGCAATGTGTAATTTTGTGGACCGATTGCGGAAATGGAATAGCATACAAAAGCAAAAATGGAATTAAAAATGTCGTTGTTGCAGAAATGGCAAATCTGAAATTGCCAATAATAATACCCCAAAACTCGTCAGAGGATACCGAAAAGAGATTTTTATTGACCACTGCAAATAGCAATTGCGTTAAAAGCAACAAAACCAATGCTATAGACCATTTAAAAAGAATATAAAAAATAAGTTTGTTTATGTGAAAAATACGATTTTGTTTCATTGTTAGGCATATAATATGATGAAAAACGTACAAAGATATAAAAATAAATCCAACAACGGAGAGGCGAATGTTTTTTTGTGTTTTATATATTTAAACAAAAAAAGGGCGGAAAAATTCCGCCCATGTGAGATTATATAAAAAATGATTATTCTATAATTAATGTTTTGCTGTCCAACACACGACCTCTACGGCTGATGAGCATCACCTTGTATTGTCCGGGAGCAAAGTTGGATGTATTGACAATTTTTCGGCTTTCCGCCTCCCTATTGCCACTGATGTTTTGCTGATACAGTCTCTGTCCCTGACTGCCCAATATCCGCAAAACGGCTTGTGTTTCTTTATTGGGCAATCGGTAGGTT
>CALAVA010000217.1 GCA_937892025.1 uncultured Bacteroidales bacterium | reverse complement strand
GCCAGTGGTGCGTATATGTGGAACTCGGAGAATATCCACTTGTTAGCCAACGAGCATACCTTTGATTTTGGAACAGCGGGGGTGAATAAAGATGGAACAAACTATTTCAATTGGAGCGATAAGACTCTTTTGAGCCGTATAGCAAATGGTTTGGAGGGAACTCGTCTGCAGCAACCGATATTGAATATCCAGAACGCAGCGGGACAGCATATTGCCGATGCCTACCAACAGGTGTATGACCGTCTGACAGTCGATATGACACATGTGGTAGTGGCACATGCGGGTGTAACTCAACCTATTTATACAGGTGGTGTACTGACGCAGAACTACAAGATTGCCAAATCCACGGAGCATATAGCCACCCTGCAATCCGAAGCCAAGCATGACGAGGTAATTGCCAAAGTGGATGAAGCCTATTGGCGTGTGGTGAATGTGGAGCAGAAACACCGCTTGGCAAACGAATACTACCACTTGCTTTGCAAATTGGAAAGCGATGTAACGGAGTTGGTGAATGAGGGAATGGCTACTCAGTCTGACCTACTTAAAGTGCGAACCAAACGTGGTGAGGCAGAAGTGAAGAAACTGCAAGCAGAGAACGGTCTTGCCCTCTCGCGGATGGCTTTGGCACAACTATGCGGTCTGCCGTTGGGTGAGGTGTTTACTGTTGATGCCAGCGGTCTTGAGCAGACCACTCTAACTACCGAAAGGATTAATGCAGAAAACGTTGTTGCCAATCGTAAGGAGCTGCAGATGGCATTAGAGGCGGAGAAGGCAGCCCGTAGTACCGCCAAATTAGCGAGTGCAGGTCTTCAACCGACCATTGTTGCCTCTGCCGGCTACGTCTATACCAACCCGAGTATGCAGAACGGTGTGCGGAGCGACTGGAAAGGACAAGGTTTTTTTTCCGCAGGAATCGTGGTGAACGTGCCTATTGCACACGCTGACGATATTTTACGATACAAAGCCGCTAAGCATGCTGCTAATGCTGTATCGCTCAAGACAGAAGAAACACGAGAACTACTGACTTTACAAACCACACAAGCCAACCAACGTCTGATGGAATCGCAGCAGAAAATAGCCGTGGCACAACTGACCTGCCGTAACGCAGCAGAAGTGCTACGCATGGCAGAAGAATCGTTTGCATCGGGGATGATTCCTTCATCGGAACTGATGCAGGCACAGACGGCTTGGATGTCTGCTGCAACAGATTTGGTGGATGTACAGACGGAAGCGAAAATGAACGAGGCTAAAATGCTTCAATATATAGGACAAAATTAATTGATAGATATGAAAAAGAAAAAAGAAGGAGGACTGCTGTTGGGCTTAGTAGCTCTGTTGGCAGTAGTGATTATTGTGGCTCTGGTAGGTGTGTTTGCCCTCCGACCTGAAGAAATACTTATTCAAGGCGAGGCGGAAGCCTCCGAGTATCGTGTGTCCGGTAAAGTACCCGGGCGTATAGAGATGTACCTGCACGAAGAAGGCGATAATGTACACAAAGGCGATACGTTAGTAATCATCTATTCACCGGAAGTGGAAGCGAAGAAAAACCAGGCATTGGCGGCTCGTAACATGGCAGATGCCGTCAACCAGAAAGCCAAGAATGGTGCCCAGCATGAGC
>CALAVA010000216.1 GCA_937892025.1 uncultured Bacteroidales bacterium | reverse complement strand
TTACTCTATCGTCACTCCATTATTTTATATTTTTGTGAAAATATTGGGATTTATGTGAAATCGAGAAGCATTTTTGTAAACATAATTCGTGGCAGAATATAAATCTTCCACCGCTATACGAATGGCATGTTCTAAAGTTTTGACATGGCTTGCACCCATTTTGTGAATTCCTTTCAAGCCGAGACGATAATCTATAGCAACGACCACATAACCCTTCTCTGATAATTGTTCAAAAGCCTTAACCGAAACTGAATCATTCCGTTTCCCTTCCATAAAACCGCCACCAAAAACATAAATCAAACAAGGATATGTACTATCTGTAGCATGCAACGAAGGCATATAAACATCTAAAAATAAATGATTTGTGTCTTTTACGGCAAATTCTTCTGTATAATTTGCTTGGCCCAAACAAGAAAAGAAAGACACCAAAGTCAAACATAAAAAATAAAATCGTTTCATTCCTCTTTGAAAAATTGCACAAAGATAACAAATATTTTGATTCCCCCGATTGTTCTTGATAATAAATATAAAAACTTGCCACTTTAAATTTATATCGGAATGAAAAACAAAAAAATTGATAATATCCATTGGCAAAATAAAAATTATAAGCCACATAATAATAGAGTTCTAAAAGTGGCTATATTTGTTTTTTTAAGTATGTTTAAATGATAAGAAAATTCCGTTTTTTCTGTAAAGGCGAGTTTTATTTTTGTACTTTTGCACATTCAAATCTTATAGCCAAAAATAATAATGACTTTTGAAGAAGCAAAACAACGTATAGCGGAGCTTTCAAAAACTATTCATTATCATAATTATCAATATTATATGTTAGATAATCCTTCCATTGAAGATTATGATTTTGATATGTTATTAAACGAACTCATTGCCTTGGAAAAACAATTTCCAGATTTGATATTGCCAGATAGTCCTACCCAGCGTGTTGGTGGCAATGTTACCAAACAATTTCAGCAAGTGGCACATAAGCACCAAATGTTGTCTTTAGGCAATACTTATTCTCAAGGAGAATTGAATGAGTTTTTTTCTCGCACCGCAAATTTATTACAAACATCTGATATAGAATATGTTTGCGAACTAAAATATGATGGTGTCGCCATTAGTTTGATTTATATTGATGGCATTTTGAAACAAGCCGTTACTCGTGGAAATGGAATGATAGGCGATGAGGTAACAACAAATGTAAAAACGATAAAGACAATTCCATTGCGTTTACATGGAAATTATCCTAAAGAATTAGAAGTAAGAGGTGAAATTATTATGCCTCATGAAAGTTTTAATACCTTAAACAAAGAAAGAGAAGATATTGGCGAAACAAAATTTGCCAATCCGAGAAATGCGGCTTCTGGAAGTTTAAAACTGCAACATTCTGCCGAAGTCGCCAAGCGTGGACTTGAATTTTTTCTGTATTATGTTTATGATGATTCAAATGCCTATCAAAATCATTTTCAATCTATTATAAAAATGAAAGAATATGGTTTCAAAGTAAATCCATTTATAAAAACATGTACTTCTCCCAGTGAAGTTTTTGAGTTTATCAACTATTGGGATAAGCAAAGGGCTAATTTACCTTTTGATATAGATGGAGTTGTAATTAAAGTGAATCGTTATGATTATCAATATCAATTAGGTGCAACAAATAAAAATCCGCGGTGGGCAATCGCCTATAAATTTAAAGCAGAAAGAGTTTTGACACAACTTTTATCTGTTGATTATCAAGTAGGAAGAACAGGAATTGTAACCCCTGTTGCTAATTTGGAACCCATCTTTTTGGCTGGAACAACAGTCAAAAGAGCAACAATGAATAATGCCGATTTTATCAAAGAAATGGATATTCATCAAAATGATTTTGTTTATATCGAAAAAGGAGGAGAAATTATTCCTAAAATTGTCGCTGTGGAAAAAAAGATGCGAAAAACAAATAGTCTGCCTATACAATTCATTTCAACTTGTCCCGATTGTGGAGCCACATTGATACGAAACGAAGGAGAAGCCGGGGTATTCTGCCCAAATGTCAATCTCTGTCCTACACAAATAAAAGGCAAATTGCTACATTTTATCAGTAGAAAAGCCATGAATATAGAAGGACTTGGCGAAGAAAAAATAAATTTATTGTATGAAAAAGGTTTGTTACAAAATATAAGCGATTTTTATAAATTAACTTATAATCAATTGTTTGGACTAAATAAAACTTTTTCTTCCACCGATAAAGATTTGGACAAAAGTATTTCTTTTAAAGAAAAAACAACAGAAAACCTTTTATTGGCCATAGAAAAATCTAAAAATGTTGAATTTGAACGCGTTTTGTTTGCAATAGGCATTCGTTTTGTCGGAGAAGTTTCTGCAAAAAAAATTGCACGACATTATGGTTCCATAGAAGCCTTAATGACAACTACAATGGAAGAACTTTTAAGCATTGAAGACGTGGGAGATAAAGTCGCTCAAAGTATTATAACTTATTTACAAGACAAAAACAATATTGATATTATCACGCAATTAAAACATTTTGGCTTACAATTTTCTTGTGTTTCCAACTCCGAAAAGTTGTTGTCCAATAAATTAAAGGGCATGAATTTTGTTGTCAGTGGAACATTCTCTTCCCCTCAACGAAGAAAAGAAATTGAAGAAATGATAGAATTGCATGGAGGAAAAAACGTTTCTTCCGTAAATAAAAAATTAAGTTTTATTGTTGCCGGAAACAATATGGGACCAGCAAAATTGGAAAAAGCACAACAAATAGGTATTCCTATTATCTCAGAACAAGAATTTTTGGAAATGATAAATTCTCCATTGGAAAAATAAAAAATAAAACGAATGCTAAAAGTTGCATTTGTTTGTTGAATTTAGGTGCTTTGTATATCCTTATAAATATCTCTCCAATTATTGCAAACTATTCTCAAACGCCTTTTTATCAATAGTTGTTTCCTCTCCGTTTTCATACTTGGTTATTTCCCATGCCACCGAAACGGCAACAAACGACAATGCCCCAACCATTATCCGCCAAACCTTCCTCGACAACCTTCCGCCCGAGTTCGACCGCAAGACATATCTCACCATAGCCGAAAAACTAAAAATCCCACCCAAGACCGCCGAGAAATACATCAGCCGTTTTTGCACCAGCGGACAACTCCGCCACCTTGCCCACGACAGCTACGGCAAGCCGTAACATTGCCATCTGTACCTTTCAAAGCCCTTGAGATATGGGGCTTCTACGTTTTTGCTATTTTTTGTTGATAATTTTTTTGCCAGATAATCATTCCGTGTCTGAAGAAAAATGTATTTTTGTACAAAATTTGTCAAGTGGTAAAAACACAAGTATATTACTAACAATTAATAAATGCTACAATGTTATTTGCCGAAAGAATCAAACAGTTACGCGAAGACAATGGACTACTTCAACGCAAGGTTGCCGCAGCCCTCGATGTAGATGCCGGACTTTACAGCAAGATTGAACGTGGTGAACGCCCTGCCAAGCGAGAGCAAGTTGTTCATCTTGCCCAAATTCTCAACACCGACGAAAAAGAATTACTTACGCTTTGGCTTGCCGACCAAATAAAAGAAATCACAGAGCAAGAAAAAGAAATCGCTGACAAAGCAATGAAAATTGTAAAAATGAGATAAAGATGGTATTAAAATCGACAGCAATAAACAATCGCCGTTATCTTGGTAACAAGTATAAACTACTCCCTTTCATAAAAAGAGTGGTGAATGAAAATTGTCACGACATAAACACATTTGCAGACTTGTTTGCCGGCACAGGTGCGGTTTCATCTGCATTTACTGATAAAACCATAATAACAAACGACATCTTATACAGTAACTATATTTGTAATTTAGCATGGTTTAGTCCTCAGAAATTTGACCCCGAAAAGGTGATGTCTATCATTGCTACTTATAATTTAATTCAGACAGACGAATTGAATTATATGTCGGAAAATTTTGCCAACACGTTTTTTAGTAGCGAAGATTGTTCTAAGATCGGAATGATTAGAGAAGATATTGAACAACAATATAAATCAGAAAAAATTAATGAACGAGAGAGAGCTTTGCTGATAACATCACTCCTTTATGCTATGGACAAAATTGCCAATACTTGTGGGCATTACGATGCATATCGTCAAGGAGTAGAGTTTAACAAACACATTGAACTTTATTATCCAAATGCTTCTAATGACAATAAAGTTGAAAATTTCTGTTTTAATGAGGATATAAATTCTGTGGCCAAAAAAGTGGAAGCAGATATTGTGTACTTAGATCCGCCGTATAATTCTAGACAATATTGTGATGCGTATCATCTTTTAGAAAATGTGGCAAGATGGGAGAAACCTGCGGTAGAGGGTGTTGCTCGAAAAATGGAACGTAAAAGGCTTAAAAGCAGATATTGCACAAAAGCCGCATCCGAATCGTTTGAGGATTTGGTAAACAAATTGAATTGTAGATATATCTTATTGTCATACAATAATATGAGCAAAAAAGGAAATGACCGTTCAAATGCTAAAATCAGTGATGAGGACATTCTGAGAATTCTAAATGCAAAAGGACAAGTACAGGTCTTTTCAGAATGTTATAAAGCGTTTACCACGGGCAAATCGGATATACAAGATAATAAAGAACGACTTTTTTTATGTATATGTCACGAATAATAAGTAACCACATACAATCACCACTAAATTACACGGGGGGAAAATATAAATTACTTCCTCAAATTCTTCCTTTATTTCCTCAGGATATAAATTCATTTGTTGATGTGTTTTGCGGTGGTGGGAATGTTGGTGTTAACATTAATTGTCAACAGGTTATTTTCAATGATATAGATAAAAATGTTATAGGGCTTTTAAAGTTGTTTAAAAATGTTCCTATCAATAAGTTGATTTGTGATATTATGAACATCATAAACGAGTATGGTTTATCTCTGGTTTTTGAGCATGGATATGAATATTACAATTGCAATAGCTCAGCAGGTTTAGGGAATTACAACAAACAATCTTTTTTTAAATTACGTGAATATTTCAATGCATTAAAAAGGAAAGATAAAAAGTATTATACTTACCTGTATGTACTTATTATTTATGCTTTTAACAACCAAATAAGATTTAATTCGAAAGGTGAATATAACTTACCTGTAGGCAAACGTGATTTCAATGGTGACATGCAAACAAAATTAAAAAAATTTGTTGCGAGACTACAAGAAAAACAATGTTCATTTATAAGCCGTGATTTTAGATATTTTTCTTCGCAAAGACTAACTCCTCAAGATTTTTTATATGCAGATCCGCCATATTTAATAACATGTGCAACATACAACGAAAAAGAAGGTTGGAATACACAAAAAGAAAAATGTTTGTACAAATATTTGGATTCGTTAAACGAACATCATATACGTTTTGCTCTTTCTAATGTATTATCAAGTAAAGGCAAAACAAACGAAATTCTAAAAGCATGGTTAAACGAACATGTAGGAGTTTATGTTTGCCATCATCTTGATTATAACTATTCAAATTCAAATTATCATACAATTGACCGCAGCACTGGTAGTGATGAAGTTTTAGTTACAAATTACTGATATTATGGTACAATTAGAAGATTTAGTTTATAAAAGTTATTGCTGGTGCTTTGGAACCACAAGTTTTAGAACCAAAAATTTCAATCGTAAAATTGAGGAGCAATTATTATTGCTCAAAAACTTTTTTGACTTACCTCAAAATACCGCTCAAACGTGGGAAAATAACAATGATTTACAAGAGCGATATTACTTGTATATGCAAGAAAAAGGCTTCGTTTCTGGTGACGCACAGCGCAAGGACAAAGATGCAAGACAAAAAACTTCTGGTTTAGTTGATTTAGGACTGGTTGATAGCAACAGAAAACTGACGCATGCTGGAACCTCGCTTCTTGAACTTAGCCTTTCGGAAAACTTTGCTTCCGACAATTTTTTAAAAATACCCAAGGATAGTTTTATCTATTTAAAGCAAATTTTGAAAACATCTATAACAGTAGAAACAGACACAGTAAGACCAATGATCGTTTTACTGCACCTGCTTTCAGAATTTGATTATTTGTCTGTGGATGAGTTTACATATTTACTTCCACTTTGCACAAATGCCGAAAATACAATTTATATCAAAGAACAAATACGCTTACTTCGTCAAAATCAAAAAACAATTGATGATATAATTATTTCGGTACTAAACTCAAAAGAAAACTATCAAAAAGCATTGCAATATTTGTTAGAAAATGAAGTTACCGATGACGTGATTTGTGAAGTTGGAATTAACAGAAAAAGCCATCAGTACGATATGCCGTATGCTATATTGTATAGAAAATTACACTCTGTGTTTATGGGCAATGAACAAGAACAGATTGTTGAGTTATTAAAAGCAATTAAAGCGATAAAGATTGGAAAATGGTGGCGTCAATATTTGTTTGATACCTCGAATGAGAAAGCAATAAAAAATAATCCTGAAGAACATATTAATGCAAATGTATTTCAGAATTGCACAAATGAAGAAGATTTTAAGACAGTATTCTTTAAAATCATGCACCTATTCAAAGCGAAAGCAACTCTATCTGATTATTTTGATCTCAATAGAAGATATATAAAAACAACTGATATTATACTTTTCGAAGATGGCCAAATAAAACTTGATGTTGTTCCAAAACAATTTTTCAAATCGGCGATAAATCAGTTATACCAAGATGCTTTTACTCGTTGTTCGTTACTGCATAGCAATTGCGACTTAATTGATATCTCACCGTCACTTGTTTACAATGAGCAACAAATAATATCAAACCTGAATTCTGATTTAGGAGAATCCATATCTACTATTGAAGAAGCGTATTCTATTGTAGACAAAAAGCGTTATGAGCGATTTGTTAAACTAATCGAGAGTAAATTCACTGATGAAAATCTGTTGACTTTATTAGATAAATTCGATAGTCGAGATGACGACTTTATTAGCAATATGGTCACAGACAATGCCGACATACCAACTATTTTTGAATATGTATTAGGCATTATTTGGTACAAAGCAAGCAATAAACAAGGTAAAATTCTTGATTATCTTAAACTTTCGTTAGATGCTGATTTGCTACCTGTCACTCATGCTTCAGGTGGCGAAGCCGATATTGTATATGAATATAGCGAAACAGATTCATATCCTGAACATACCTTATTGTTGGAAGCCACTCTTGCCGATAGCACAAATCAACGAAGAATGGAAATGGAACCAGTTTCAAGACACTTGGGAAATCATCTATTAGCGACACGGAACCTAAAGTCTTATTGCGTTTTTGCGACAAACAATCTGAACATCAATGTTATTTCGGATTTTAGAGGTCGCAAGAATTTAATTTACTGCAACACTCAAAACTCCGATGACTATATAGAGGGCATGAAAATCGTACCTTTGGAAACATCAGACCTGAGAAATATCATTCTACAAGGTAAAAAATATCCTGAACTTTATAGACGATTTGAAACAGCCTATAACTCAAATGAAGTGCATCCAAAAACGTGGTACGATAATTTTGTAAAGATAGATTAGCATGGAGGTTTTTATCAACTTTAAACTAACTTGTGGTGATACTATGCAATATCTTCAACAATTGCAAGAACAAGTTGATATGATATTTGCAGACCCTCCATATTTTATATCAGGTGGAGGAAAAACCATTCGTGGGAAAAGAGTCGTGGTTGCAAACTTTGGAGAATGGGACAAAATCAGACCAGATAAAGAGAAAGATGAATTCAATTATCAATGGCTGTCTTTGTGTAGAGAAAAACTAAAAGATAATGGTACTATTTGGGTGTCGGGAACTTTTCACAATATATATTCCGTTGCTCGTTGTATGACTGATTTAGGGTATAAGATATTGAATGTAATTACTTGGCTGAAAACAGACCCTCCTCCATCACTTACAGGAACACGTTTCAATTTTTCTGCCGAATTTATAATATGGGCAGCAAAATCTAACAAAAGCAAGTACTATCTAAATTTCGACCTTATGACTCAACTCAATGGTGGCATACAAATGCCAGATGTATGGAAATTACCTTCGGTCGGATTATGGGAAAAACGCCTTGGCAAGCACCCCACGCAAAAACCGTTGCGTCTTTTGTATCGGATTATTCTTGCAAGTACCCGTCAAGGCGACACAATTCTTGACCCATTTGCTGGTAGTTGTACAACAGGAATTGCCGCCAATCTGCTTGACCGTAAATTCATCGGCATAGACCAAAGTCAAGAATATCTGGACTATGGCATTCGCCGCAGAAAAGAAATAGACGACCCTGTAATGGCACAAAAGATTTTCCGTAAAATGTCTGAAAATCCTGATGAAGTTATGGTCATGGTCAACCACACTCGCAAAGAAACCAAGCAACTAATGATTGAGAAAGGTATTTGCTATCTTCGTGCAGGCGATTCAAAGGGTTCGTTGCTGGTGACACCCGGTTTTGAGCGTATGCAATATGTGCTTTTACACACAGGAGGCGAAGATTGTCATTTGTTTCGCTTGAAAACAAAGGGACATTTCCAAATATGGACAAAGGAAACGCTTGAAGAGTATGGTTTTCACCCAGAACACGCACCATATTACGTGGTATTGCATTTTGATAACTCAAAAGAGATGGAAATGCCCAAGCAACCGAATTTGAAACAAAAAATCAATACATACCGAGCAAAGATTCGCCCATTGAGCGACTTCTTTGGGATAAATTAAAAAACATGTACACCTTGACCGTCAGCATATTCAAGCCAACCAATTCAAATGGCAAGAACAAGTCTTGCTTAATGCTACGACAAAAGCTAAAGCCAAGGCAGAAAACCATTTGCCGACCGAATGAACTCTCCAACGGACAAAAGCAACGCGTTTCGATGGCTCGTACCTTGGTAACAAAGCCGAAAATCATCCTTGCTGACCATACACCGGCTGTCCGAAAAAATGTGTACTTTTGCCCATGGTTACGTTTGATTTTGTTTATCGACTGCAAAGGTAACCAAAAGGGCTGACACCGAATCTGGTTTCAGCCCTAATTTTATGCTAATGTAGAAAGTTTAGCGGACAGTAATATAAAAAAAACTATTATTTACTATGTAATCCACATTCACGATGTTGAGGGTCTTCCCACCACCAGCGTCCGGAGCGAATATCCTCTCCGGGGTTTACTGCACGTGTGCAGGGTTCACAGCCTATACTCGGATAATTTTTATCATGCAATTTGTTATACGGAACATGGTTTATTTTGATATATTCCCATGTTTGTTCTTCCGTCCAATCTATCAATGGATTGATTTTAAGTATTTTATGATTTTCATCCCATTCAATCTTTTGCATATTAGTACGTGTTACTGATTGGCTTTTTCTCAGCCCACAAATCCACGCATCCAAAGTTTTGAAAGCCCGTGATAGGGGTTCTAACTTTCGCACTTGACAACAAGCATGTCTTTTTTCCAAACTTTCATAAAACGGATTGATGCCGTATGTTTGGACAAAGGTTTGCAATTGCTCTGTTTGTGGACAAAAAACTTCCATTTTTATATTATAACGAAGATTTGTCTTGTCTATCAATTGATAGGTTTCAGGGAACAATCGCCCTGTATCCAAAGTGAAAATTCTTGCATTTTTAGTTATTTTCAAAACCATATCTGTCAAAGTTTGGTCTTCTATACTCAAACTTGAGGACACCGCTATTCGATTACCATAAACACTTAAAAAGTGTTGCAACAAATCCTCTGGAGAGGCAGAAGCAAATTGTTCATTTAACAATTGTATATGTTCAATGGTATATTTCATCACGATACAATTTTTATTCAATTATCATTCCTGCTCCGACTGTTTCAAAACTATCGGGGTCAATAAATATCAGTGAACCTGTAGTACGATTTTTTTCATACGTATCAAACACCAAAGGATTGGCTGTTTTAATGGAAATTTGAGCAATGTCGTTCATTTTCAACGAACTAATGTTTTCTATTTTTTCTAAAGTATTTATATCTACCTTAAAATCAATAGCATTAACCACTCCTATTGTTTCTGCCACTGTATTTTTGATAATATATTTTTTTCTGGTTTGCATTTCTACCTCATTAAACCAGCAGCACATCATAGTTATATTTTGACTAATTTTTGGTTGTATATCAGTTGTTTTTACCAAAAAATCACCTCTACTGATATCAATATCATCGTTTAATAATATAGAAATAGATTCTGGTGTATGAGCAATATCCATAGCCTTTTCTGCTTGCATAATAGCCTTTACTGAAGATTCTAATCCTGAAGGCAACACTTTCAATTTGTCCCCCACATGCAAAACTCCCCCAGACATACGACCTGCATAGGCTCTATAATCAGGATATTTATCAGAAATGGGTCTAATGACATATTGGATAGGGAATCTCATGGGTTGGTCATCTTCTCCAGATTTGTGTTCTATGGAGATGGTTTCTAACAAATTCATTAAAGTTTCCTTTTTGTACCAAGGCATATTTGTGGATTCTGTTACGACATTGTCCCCATATTTTGCAGAAATGGGAATGAAAAACAAATCGGCATCAATATGAATTTTTTCTGCCATTTGAATGTATTTTTCTTTGATTGCTTCAAAACAATCTTCAGAGAAGTTTATCAAATCCATTTTATTGATACATACTGCAATATGAGGTATTCCCAATAAAGAGGCGATATAAGAATGTCGAATAGTTTGTTCTACGACACCATTTCTAGCATCTATCAAGATAATAGCCAAGTCTGCAGTAGAGGCACCTGTTACCATATTACGAGTGTATTGCACATGTCCTGGCGTATCGGCAATGATAAATTTTCGTTTAGGAGTTGCGAAATAACGATAAGCCACATCTATAGTAATGCCTTGTTCTCTTTCTGCTCGCAAACCATCTGTCAGCAATGCCAAGTTTACTTCTTCATTGCCACGGCTACGAGAGGCTTCTTCTACGGCTTCCAATTGGTCTTCAAAAATAGACTTGCTGTCATACAACAAACGTCCTATAAGTGTACTTTTCCCATCATCTACGCTTCCTGCTGTGGTGAAGCGTAGTAGTTCCATATCTAAATATCCTTTTGTATTCATATCTAAATATTCTTTTCTTTTTTAGACATCATTTTATTTTATGTATTTGAACATATTCGAATAATTATAAAAAATAGGCTACAAGCACAAAATCTCTATTAACAGAAGTATTATGATAGAAAAGACAAGTGAACAACGATAACAACAGAACTCGCTTGTAGCCATAGATGATTATATCTTTATTTGCTTATTTTTCATAAAACATTTATGTCCAATATACAGATTTTTAACAAATTCATTAAAAATAGCCTTCTTTTTTTCTATCTTCCATAGAAGTTTCGCTTCGTTTATCATCAGCACGACCACCTCTTTCGGTAACACGAGTTGCGGCTATTTCTTCAATAATATCTTCCAAAGTATGTGCTTCAGACACTGTTAGTCCTGTACAACTAATATCTCCGATTGTGCGGCAACGTACTTTTAAGGTTACCACCTCTTCTGTTGGTTTCAATGTCATGCAAGGTTCTGCCGCAAGCCATTGTCCATCGCGAAGAAAACAACGCCTTTCATGAGTAAAATAAATACTTGGCAATTCTATTTTTTCTTGATAAATATATTGCCAAACGTCCATTTCTGTCCAGTTACTGATAGGAAAAACTCTAAAGTGTTCACCCATGTTTTTCTTCCCATTGAAAATGTTCCACAATTCTGGACGCTGATTTTTAGGGTTCCATTGTCCAAATTCATCACGATGAGAGAAAAAACGTTCTTTGGCTCTTGCTTTTTCTTCATCTCGGCGAGCCCCGCCTATACATGCATCAAATTTATATTTTTCCCAGGGATTTTGGATACCCATGACATCGCCCTGACCTTTTGCCATATCTATGTTGCGTGAAAGTGTGGTGAAGAATCTTAGCAAAAAGCCGACTCGGATACACATTGGACGGTACTGACTATCGTTCTTTGGTTTTTCGAGAAGAAGTTGCTCAAATTCGAAGTAGGGGAGAAAATTGTATTTTGTCTGCCAGAGCATCGTCGTAATCAGTTTTTTGCCAAAGAGCGTTGATTTGAAGTCACCCTGAGAATATTGGCTGTTTACGAAACTTTTG
>CALAVA010000215.1 GCA_937892025.1 uncultured Bacteroidales bacterium | reverse complement strand
AAATATGGGGCGGTTGGCTGCTGCTTTTCTTGTGCTGTTTGTGTATTTTGATATTAAATTATGGAAATGGGGAGTACGAAGAGTCAATCTTTTACAAAAAAAATCGGCAGAACAACATAGACATAATTTCAAACAATAATAAATATTTTCATTGAATTTATGTTGATATGTGTTTATTTAATTGTTTATCAACGAATTGACGATTTGATTTTTTGATTTGTAAAAATTATTGTTTGTTGCATGCTCCACAATTGGAACACCCATTGCAAGTCATTTTAGCACCACATGTGTGGCAATGTGCCCTAAAAAATGGAAATGGAATCATTTTATTGTCAAACAAAACATTTTCAGTAGAATATAATTTGTATTCAATGCTTTTTCCCTTAAAACTCAAGCCTGATTTAAATGCTTGTAGGCTTTGAGTTCGTTTGTTAGGTATGTGGTAGGTATGTCCATTTTTTACGAATACACTTCCTGTTTCAATAAAATTAAAAGTAACATTATATTGACGACATTGTTCCGAAAGACTTTTCACCCAATTGTAATGACAGGGTCTAGAACCATCATAATTTTCTCCTCCACACAACACTTCTTCTATTTGGCCAGATTGTAAATATTTTTTTGCATTGATTGCTCCAATTAAAGGAGCCGCCATAAATCCTTTATGTTTAGCGGGAATATCCAACAAAATGGAAAGTCTTTCATCGGTTCGTCTTTGATTTTCACAAGTAACGCTAAGTAATACATTTTCATAACCATTTCCCCAGTCTGCGGGGAGACAGTCAATAATACGATATGCTCGTTTAGTTAGCAAACGAAAAACAATATCAGACCTTTGACGGATAATTTTCCAAGCATCTTTTCTCCAAATATCTGCTTCTTCCAAGAAAAAATCGGTAGATAATCCGACATACAAAGACATGCCAGATGGCAATTTATAGTTGCCATTTTTTGTGCGTTGAATAGGGTAGTCAAATTGTTGTGTGCGAAAAATATGTGAGGTGTTAACACCTCTTTTTTTGTCTAAAAAATACATATAACAATGTTCACACCCTTCACTTATTTTGTTACAACCATGCCATGGATTCCATATTATCATAATAAAAATGTTTGTTATAAAAAATAGCGAATCCAACGGAGTTCGCTATTTTTTATAATTAAAATATGAAAACAAACGTTATTTTATTCCTAATTTCTTTTTAATATCTTTTGGGATAGCGTCTTTGTGAACAACTATATTCATAGTTTTGTAACGTACAAATGCTTTGCTGGCGTAGAACATTCCGTGATAAGGACCATAATCGCCCCATGAATTTTTTACCATATAATATTCGTTGCCAAGTTGGTCTGTTGCTTTTCCGTAAATTAACATTCCATGGTCATCAGTTGTTTCCCAACTATCAAAAGCATCTTGTCTTTCTTGTTGAGATACCCAACGTTGTGGAGTCGGATGTTTTTCTGCTTCTTTGGCTTTGTCGGCTTTGCTTAAGCCTGTCCAATGTGCCATATCACTGCCACTTGCTGTCTCGTTAGATTTTGCATTATAATCAGGGAGTACACATGCACCTGTTTTTCTGCTCCAACGGAATCCTTCTTCGCTGACATCACTTCCCCAAGCAATGGTATAACCTTTGTCTATTGCATTGTCAAATATTTCCATAAATTCATCTATTGGAACATTATAAGATTGTCCCCAACGCCAATTATCTTGAATTTCAAGAATAAAAGTTTCATAAAACGGATGGTGGGTATAAGACGTGATGGAAACATAGTCATCTGCATTCAAACCTAATGATTGGTAGAATGATTGAGGAGTATATTTTTTCCCATTATACATAAATTCATCAGGACAAGTTCCTAAATAAATATCATGAATAGCTTTGATGGTTTTGTACCATAGTTTGTTTCCGTCAGGGTCAGTTTGAAATTTTTTGAGTTTACCTTTGGCCACGGCACTGACACAAGCTTCAGAAAAAGTGGAA
The DNA here is from genome assembly GCA_937892025.1 of uncultured Bacteroidales bacterium. Lineage (GTDB taxonomy): Bacteria > Bacteroidota > Bacteroidia > Bacteroidales > WCHB1-69 > UBA1205. The sequence goes on along the minus strand of CALAVA010000215.1, from coordinate 2,028 downwards.
AGTTCACTATGGTTGGATAATGTGTCGCCATACATAACGCCTGCAGGCATTTCTTTATCAGGAACAAGTCCATAGTGTTTCATGCCATAAATAATGTCATAAAAAGAACCACCTTGAGAAAAAGAGACATCACCATGAGTTCTTACGGCAGCCATTGCTCTATCCATATAGGTGTGATGAACGAGATACATTTCAGATAAATCGTATTCACCTTTGCCCATACGGAGCAATTCGGCTTCGATAAATCCTAAACCACTATAACACCAGCATGTTCCTGCATTATATTGATTTTTTACAGGAGTGATAGGTATTTCTTTTGTTGTTGTGAAAACATATCCGCTGTCAGCATCGTTTTTTTCTTGTGCAGACATCGGCAAGCATAATGCAGCAATTGTAATGAAAAGTCCAATTTTTTTTAACATCTTGTTTTATTTTTAATGGTTAATAATTTTGTTTATTCTTTTTTATTTTGTAGCGATAGCTTCAATTTCTACCAAAACACCTTTGGGTAAATCTCTAACGGCAAAGGCGGCTCTTGCAGGACATTCTTGCAAAAAATATTTTCCATAAACTTCGTTCATAGCTCCAAAATTGGAAATATCACTTAATAAACATGTTGTTTTGACAACATGTTTATAGTCGCAACCTGCTTCATGGAGAATTGCCCCCAAGTTTTTTAATACTTGTTCTGTTTGGGCTATTATTCCATCCGGAATATTACCAGATTGAGGGTCTATTGGTAATTGTCCTGAAACAAACAACAAACCATTTGCTTCTACGGCTTGACTATAAGGACCAATAGCGGCAGGGGCTTGATTGGTGTGAATAATTTTTTTTGACATTTTTTATCTTTATTTTGTTTTTAATATGATTTTCTTGCGACAACTTTTATGGCAGCCTCTACAATTGCTTCTTTGTTAAGATGATATTCGTTTAACAATTGTTCAGGTTTTCCACTTTGACCAAAACAATCGTTCATGGCTACATATTCTTGTGGACAAGGCAAGTTTCTTACTAATACTTGAGCAATACTATCGCCTAAACCACCATTTATAAGGTGTTCTTCAGCTGTAACCACACAACGAGTTTTGTTTATAGACTTTATAATACGTTGTTCGTCTAAAGGTTTTATTGTATGTATATCAATAACCTCTGCACTAATTCCTTTTTGATAAAGTATATAGGCTGCTTGCAAGGCAGGATAAACCAAATGTCCAGTAGCAAAAATGGAAACATCGCTACCCTCATTCATAACAAGGGCTTTCCCTATTTTAAATTCATGATTTTCAGGGGTGAAATTAGGAACTTTTGGACGCCCAAAACGTAAATAAACAGGTCCTTTGTATTTGGCTATAGCTATGGTTGCCGCCTTTGTCTGATTAAAGTCACAAGGATTGATAACAACCATATTGGGCAATGCTTTCATCATGCCAATATCTTCCATTACCTGATGCGTTGCACCATCTTCTCCCAAAGTGATGCCCGCATGGGAACCACATATTTTAACATTTGTATTAGAATAAGCCACCGTCATACGAATTTGGTCTAAAACACGAGAAGTGCAAAAATTGGCGAAAGAACCGACAAAAGCTGTTTTCCCGGAAAGAGCTAAACCTGCAGCCATACCAACCATATTGGCTTCTGCAATTCCTATTTGAAAAAAACGTTCAGGATAAGCCTTCGCAAAACCATCCATTTTCACAGAACCTGTTAAATCGGCACACAAACAAACAACTTCTGGATTTTGTCTCCCTACTTCGACTAATCCTTCTCCAAAACCAGCACGAGTTTCTTTTTTATCCGTAAATTGTATTTCTTGCATTATTATCATATATTTTGCATTGCAAAAGTATAAAAAAAAATCATACAAAAATAGCCATTCCACAATTATATTAGATATGCTTATAGATGAACATAATGCAATTGTATATTGAAAATAAGAACTAAAACCGCAAAAGTAAAAAGATGAAAAATTAGAAATCAGCATTGCAAAATTTAATTTCTCGCAGAGAACATAATGATAGATGG
>CALAVA010000214.1 GCA_937892025.1 uncultured Bacteroidales bacterium | reverse complement strand
CACCACCATCGATACAGCCACCGGGACAAGCCATAATTTCAATAGCATGGAATTGGCTTTTCCCTGCACGGATTTCTTCTAATAATTTACGAGCATTTTTCAAGCCATGAGCAATACCAATATTGATAGGTAGTCCATCAAAATCTATGGTTGCTGAACGTATACCGTCCAAGCCACGCAATTCTTCAAAGTCAATTTTTGGACATTGTTTACCAGTGTGTAGTTCGTATGCGGTACGGACAGCGGCTTCTATAACACCACCTGTTGTTCCAAATATAACACCAGCACCTGTAGATTCGCCAAGCGGATCGTCAAATTTACCTTCAGGTAGAGCAGCAAAATCAATGTTGGCTAATTTAATAAGATTTGCTAATTCACGTGTGGTAATGGAGTAATCAACATCAGGATTGCCATTTACTTTAAATTCATCACGAGTACATTCATATTTTTTAGCCAAACATGGCATTACAGAAACAACAATCATATCTTCGCGTTTGATGTTTTTCTTTTCTGCGAAATATGATTTTGCCATAGCACCGAACATTTGTTGTGGTGATTTTGCTGTAGATGGTATCTCTAACATATCAGGGAAATTATATTCAAAGAAATTTACCCATGCAGGACAACAAGATGTCATCAATGGTATTTTTACATCTTTATCACCGGCTAAGAATTTTTTGAGACGATTTAATAGTTCAGTACCTTCTTCCATAATTGTAAGGTCAGCACTCCAATCGGTATCAAAAACGTAATCAAATCCTAATTTACGAAGGGCGGTAGCCATTTGACCTGTTGCAATGGTACCGGGTTCCATTCCAAATTCTTCACCTATGGCGACACGAACAGCAGGAGCGGTTTGTACAACCACAGTTTTGGTAGGATCGTTCAATGCTCTGAGAACTTTACCTGTATGGTCTATTTCAGATAATGCACCGACAGGACAAACAGCGACACACTGACCGCAGAATGTACAAGAGGTGAGTGTTAAATCTTCTTCAAAGGCAGGACTTACAACTGCAGTAAAACCACGATTGATAGCAGATAAAGCACCTACAGTTTGAAATTCATTACACATCATTTCACATCTACGACACATAATACATTTGTTCATATCACGATGAATAGATGGAGAATCATCTTGTTTGTAGGTAGATTGTTCGCCTGGATAATTTATTTCGCGTATTCCAAAACGAATTGCTAAATCTTGCAATTCGCAATGACCACTTTTGGGACATACTAAACAATCAGAAGGGTGGTCTGATAATAACAATTCTAATACGGTTCTACGTGCATTCAAAACTCTTGTCGTATTGGTTTTGATAACCATATCAGGTGTACATTCAGTAATACAAGCGGGAGCCAAGTTTCTACGGCCTTCTACTTCAACAACGCAAATACGGCAACTGCCTGGTTTGTTAATAATATCCATACCTGCTAATTCAAAATAACATAAGGTTGGAATATTAATATTGTTTTCTCTTGCTGCTTTAAGGATTGTTGTCCCTTTTGCTACTTCAACAACTTTATTATCTATAGTTATTTTTATCATATCCATAATTGTCTCTCCCATTTTTTATTGAACACTAATTGCACCAAATTTACATTTTGTTTGACATGTTCCACATTTGATACAAAGTTCTTGATTGATTTCATGTGGATTTTTAACAGTACCTTTAATAGCACCGACAGGGCAGTTACGAGCACAAGCCGTACAACCTTTACATTTTTCGGGGTCAATAATATATTGTTTTAATGCCTTACATTGTCCTGCGGGACATTTTTTATCAACAACGTGAGCAACATATTCGTCCCAAAAATGAGATATTGTACTCAATACAGGGTTGGGTGAGGTTTGTCCTAAACCACAAAGTGCTGTATCTTTAATTACTTTACTCAAGTTCTTAAGATTTTCAAGGTCTTCCATGGTGCCTTTTCCTGAGGTGATTTTGTCTAATATTTCACATAGACGTTTGTTTCCTACACGACATGGTGTACATTTACCGCAAGATTCTTCAACGGTAAAATCCAAGTAGAATCGAGCAACAGCAGGCATACAACTTGTTTCATCCATAACAATCATACCACCAGAACCCATCATAGAACCAGCAGCAATTAAGTTGTCATAGTCAATAGGAGTGTCCAAAAATTCTTCTGTCAAACAACCACCAGAAGGACCGCCTGTTTGTACAGCTTTGAATTTTTTACCATTTTTGATACCACCACCAATCTCAAAAATAACTTCTCTTAAAGTAATACCCATTGGTACTTCTATCAAACCAACATTATTGATTTGTCCTGCTAAGGCAAACACTTTTGTACCTTTTGATTTTTCTGTTCCTATAGAAGAGAACCATTCCCAACCTTTATTAATAATGACAGGAATGTTAGCAAAAGTTTCCACATTGTTTACGTTAGATGGTTTTTTTAGATAACCTTCTTGTGCTGGGAATGGTGGTTTAAATGTAGGTTCACCACGCAAGCCTTCCATAGAATGTATCAAAGCGGTTTCTTCGCCGCAGACAAATGCTCCAGCACCGTAACGCAATTCAATATCAAAATCAAAACCAGACCCCAAAACATCTTTTCCTAATAGACCATATTCTCTTGCTTGTTCAATAGCGATTTGCAAGCGTTGTATAGCCAAAGGATATTCAGCACGGATATACACCAAACCTTTAGTAGCACCGATACAGAAACCACCTATTGTCATAGCTTCAATAATACTATGTGGGTCTCCTTCAAGAATGGATCTATCCATAAAAGCACCGGGGTCACCTTCATCCCCATTACATACAACATAGGATTTTCCACCTCTGTTTGCTGCCGTGAATTTCCACTTCATACCTGTTGGGAAGCCCCCGCCTCCTCTTCCTCTTAAACCTGATTTTGTAATTGTATCAATAACTGAATCAGGATTATTTTCTTCTATAACTTTTGCTAAAGCTTCATAACCTCTGACAGAAATAGCTTCTTCTATAGATTCTGCATTAATCTTACCGCAATTTTTTAATGCTGTACGAGTTTGTTTAGCATAGAAATTAATATCATCATTTTTATGAACATGTTCACCTGATTTAGGATCAGTATATAAAAGTCTTTCTACAGGTTTTCCGCCTTTAATATGGCTTTCAAAAATTTCTTCAACATCAGTTTCTTTAACTTTAACGTATGTAACGTGTTTATCGGGAATAATAACCAAAACGCCCTGTTCGCAAAATCCGTGACAGCCTGTAGGAACAATTGTCATTTTATCGTAATCAGTTAAAGTTGAAACATTTGCTCCAAGTTCTTTGAATTTTTCAATAACTTTTAATGAACCGTTAGCAACACAACCTGTACCTGCACAAACAAGTACTCTTAAACCTTGTGCTTTTACTGTTTCCTGTGCTTTTGCCTGTTCGTCTTTAATATTAATTGATAACCCCATTATTGCCCCCTTTCTTCGCTTAAAAGAGTGTCAATAATAATGCTGATTGCATCTGATGTCATTTGAGGATGAACCTTTTCGTTAATCATAACAACAGGAGCAAGTCCGCAAGCACCCAAACAGCTGACTGTTTCAAGTGAGAATAATCCGTCATCACTTGTTAACTTACCTTCTTCTAATTTAAGTTTATTTCTGATTGCGTTCAGAACAGGCATTGAACCACGAACGTGACAAGCTGTACCGTCACAAACTTTGATTTCGTATTTGCCTTTCGGCTCTAATGAAAATTGCGCATAGAATGTTGCAACACCATAAACGGTTGCAGGTGATAAATCATCAACCTTTTCCCCGATGTAAGTCATAGCATCTTCCGGAAGGTATCTGTAAACTTCCTGAACAGCCTGCAACATAGCAATTAAATAAGATTTTTTGTACTCATACTTCTCGAGAATTTCATCAATTACTCGGAAGTCAATAGCCGTGCTACTTCCACTCATTTATTTCTTCTCCTAATACCTAATATTGCCATTGTGTAAACCACATTTTAATCGTAACATGGACATAATTTTAAGACAATAAGATAGATAAATTATTGTTTGGTGGTTATTCGACAATTTCTTTAGGGTATGCAGGACTTTATGAATGTGTAAAATATATGACAGGACATTCTCATACAGATAATGGAGAAGGAAAAGAATTCGGATTACAAGTTATGCAACATATGAATGATGCAACTAAAAAATGGAAAGAAGAAGAAGATATTGATTATTCAGTATATGGAACACCT
>CALAVA010000213.1 GCA_937892025.1 uncultured Bacteroidales bacterium | reverse complement strand
CGAAAAGTGCTTTTTTTTAATTTTCCTGCCTATATTTTTTATAACTTTGCCACTTGAATCTATAAATTTTCATCAAAAAAGATTATCTTTGCAAGTCTAAACTTATTTTATGGATATTAGTGTAAATTCAGAAATTGGCAAACTCAATGGTGTTATATTGCATCGTCCGGGTATAGAAATAGAACGAATGATTCCTGAAAACATTTACAAGGCTTTGTATAGTGATATTCTCAACATGGATATTGCACAACGTGAATATGCTTTGCTTGAAGGAGTACTTCAAACAATCACTCAGGTATTTTATGTAACAGATTTATTGGCAAAAATTCTTCAAGACGATAAGATAAAAAAGCAAATTGTAGATGATGTCTGCAAAATGTATTCATTAAATATTCAATCACAATTGATGGATATGTCGGCAATGAGTTTATCGCACGTACTGATAGAAGGTTATTCTATCGGTAATCACCAGTATGTTATCCCTCCTTTATATAATTTATTTTTCACCCGAGATGCGTCTGTGAGTGTGCTTAATAGGGTGATGATTAACGACATGAAATTTGAAACCAGAGTTCGAGAATCTTATTTGATGCAAAAAATTTTCCAACATTATTTTCATGCTTCCACGTTTCGTATATCTGCTTCAGGGGTGACTATAGAAGGGGGAGATGTTTTGATAGCCAGAGAAGATGTTTTGTTGGTGGGCAACGGGTGTCGTACTTCAAAAAAAGCCATAGAAATGCTAATAGAACAACTAAAAGGAACTTCTATCAAACATATTGTAGTACAGCAATTGCCAAAAAAACCTGATAGTTTTATTCATTTGGATATGGTATTTACATTTTTGGATAAAAATATATGTATGTGCTACCAACCTTTAATAGCACAGCCTTCTCAATATACTACTACTCACATAGACATGGAAAGTGGCAAGGTTGAAGAAAAAACTACTTTGTTGGAAGCATTGCAGGCACTTTGTTTTGACGTGCAACCTATTTTCTGCGGTGGAGATGATATTTGGAATCAGCAAAGAGAGCAATGGCATAGCGGAGCCAATTTTTTCGCAATTGAACCGGGAAAAATAATTGGTTATCAACGTAATATACATACTATACACGCCCTTCATCAGTATGGATTTGATATTGTGGAAGCCACAGATATTATTAGCGGAAAAGATAGCATAGACAATCATCAACGATGTGTGGTAACAATACCGAGCAACGAATTGCCACGCGGAGGCGGTGGAGCCCGCTGTATGACCATGCCTATCAATAGAGAGAATGTTATTTGGTAATATAAATTTAAATTATTATGAATCTAAAAAATCGGAATTTAATTTCTATTTCAGACTATAACAAAGAGGAATACTTGTATATTCTTAAGTTGGCAGAAGAATTCGAAAAAAAACCTGTTCAAGATATAGCCCAAGGAAAAGTGGTAGCGACTTTGTTTTTTGAACCTTCTACTCGTACAAGACTTAGTTTTGAAAGTGCTGCTAATCGTATGGGGGCAAGAGTTATTGGCTTTTCTGATGCCGCCAATTCTAGTACAGCAAAAGGAGAAAGCCTTGCTGATACCATTAGAACGGTTAGTTGCTATGCAGATATTATTGTGATGAGACACCCTATAGAAGGGGCTGCTAAATTGGCAAGTGAAGTGGCTACTGTGCCGATTATCAATGCCGGCGATGGAGCCAACCAACACCCAACACAATGTATGTTGGATTTGTATTCTATACAAAAAACACAAGGCACTTTGGATAATTTAAATATTGCTATGGTGGGCGATTTGAAATATGGACGAACTGTACACTCTTTGGTGGACGCTATGTGCAATTTTAATACAACTTTTCATTTAATTTCCCCTGATAGCCTTAAACTGCCATCTTCAGTAAAAATGCACATCAAAAAAAGCAATCTTACCTATTTTCAATATACTGAAATACAAGAGGCTATAGACAAAGTGGATATTTTGTATATGACACGCGTTCAAAGAGAGCGTTTTTTAGATGTTCAAGATTACGAAAAAGTGAAGAATTCATATATTTTGGACAAATCAATGCTCAAAAATGTAAAATCCAATATGAAAATATTACATCCGCTACCTCGTGTCAATGAGATAGCTACCAATGTAGATAATATGCCACAAGCCTATTATTTCCAACAAGCACAAAATGGTGTCTATGTCCGTCAGGCTTTGATTGCAGCAATACTTGGTTTGAAATAAAATTATTCAACAACATAAAAATAAATAAAAATGGGCAAAAAAGAATTAGTGGTTTCCGCTATAAAAAATGGAACTGTTATAGATCATATTCCAGCAGATATGTTGTTTCAAGTGGCAAAGACCTTGAATCTGACAAATTGTAATACACAAGTGATATTGGCCAATAATTTAGATAGTGAAAAATTAGGAAAAAAAGGAATTATCAAATGTCAAGATAAGTTTTTTGAACAAGATGATATGAACAAGATTGCCTTAATGGCTCCAACTGCAACGTTGATTACTATTAAGGATTATGAAATTGTAGAAAAAATATCTATTGGTATTCCAAATTATATTGAAGGAACAGTAAAATGCTTTAATCCGAAATGTATTACCAATGTTGAAAATGTAATGACAAAATTTGATGTTATAGACAAGTCAGATTTGAAATTACAATGTTGTTATTGTCAAAAAATTACAAAAAAAGAGACATTGAGTTTCTTGTAAAAAAAGAAAATTTTGCAAAGTATAATCAAAAAAATTGTATCTTTGCAAAATCATGCTCAGGTGGTGGAATTGGTAGACACGCCACTTTGAGGGGGTGGTGCGGGTTCCCGCGTGCAAGTTCGAATCTCGTCCTGAGCACAAAAAAATGCGAACAATTTTGTTCGCATTTTTTTCCTGATTTTGTCACAAAAAAAACATTAATTTTTTTATTGCTGTCCGCTAAAAATTGAAAAGCGACAAATGATGTGTCCGCAGCACCGATAAATAGGCATTGCGTACTTATTTTTGAAAAAGTAAGCCCTATCAATGGCAAGGAGGTCTCTTGAAGAAGTAATTGGACGGCTTGAGCATGAAACTATCGTTCGTGGTGGCAGAAGTGTACTTGATGTCAGACGGAACTTCCTTGTTTGCGTGTATGTTGGCATGTGCCTTTATACCGCCTTTCTTCTTGTCTGTCTTTGGATACTTCCAACCCCCTTGAAGATAAGATTGAAAAAGAGCGTGATAG
>CALAVA010000212.1 GCA_937892025.1 uncultured Bacteroidales bacterium | reverse complement strand
ATTCTCCAAATCATTGTAATCACCACTCGTGGCAACAGCAGCCAATTCGGGCAAATTCTCCAAATCATTGTAATCACCACTCGTGGCAACAGCAGCCAATTCGGGCAAAATCGATTCGTCTACGACAAATCTCGCCACATTCCATGCTCCATTGCCTGTGCGTATGCGGATATATAAGTCCCCATCGACAATAGGATAGTGCCAAGAAGATTGGTCCGAGGAAAATTGTATCTCCGCACTTGCACCCGCTGCACCTTGCAAAGCACTCGCTTTTATCCGTATTTCGTTGCCTGTGTTGCCATCGTAACCGACAACATAATCTTGATTTTGTATGCTGTTTCTCAGCAAAAATTCTCTAAATCTTTTTAATAATGCCATAATTCTAAATATTTAATGTTAATTGATAATCATTGTTATTGCTAATTAGGATATAGTTCTCATCGTTGCTGATAAGTGCCGTTTGCTCATCGCTACTGCTATCCGTTGCGGGTTCTGTGCCGTTGTCAGACAAATAAGCAGACACACGTTCATTAACCGCTTCCGTAACCGATATTTCCACCCCTGACAAGTCCGCCGTCAAAGATAAGTCGTTTTTCTCGGCAATAGCAAAAACGGATTCCACATCTCCGCAAGCCAACAAGGCTATATCCATCAAACTCTGTCGCTCTTTTGCTTTCATATCCATATATCTCCTGCTATCTCTATGCTATTTGCTGCCGTATTTTCACCAACAGTAGTATAATTGCAAACAATTTGCAACTCATTATCGCTTACGTGTGCTAAATATCCAGAAGCAACTTTGCCATACATAGATACCTGCAACGGGTGATAATACTTTACGCGTGCAGGGTCGGGAAACAACTGGTCTATAAACTGATTGTCTGCTTCTACATCTGAAATGATTATAGTTTCTGTATGCCCGCTAATAATGCCATTATAGGCTATATCCAAATCTATATGAATATGATTTATACCAACCATAGGACGTACAAAACAAGCGTTCCTACGGAGGCTCCAATTTTCATCAGGCAAGGTAAACACATCATCTGGGATATAGTCTCTTCTCAGTCCGAGTACCTCTTCCAAACGGTAAAATTTCCAAAGGGCATGTTCACCAATATTATAACTCAACGTGTATTTTTCCTCAATGATACAGTCCACATAACGCTCATTATTAGGGCCGATAATTGTTGTATTGTGATTGGTGGCTGTAAGGGCAAAACTATAAGGATTTTCTCGCAAATTCTTAACGCTTGACTGCTGTTCTTGAGGCACCAATACACCTGTTCCTACCACTTTGACTATTTCATACCTAAGATTGCCGTAATACAAAAACATATACGATTCCAATTGTGTCGCTCCTGTTAGTATCACCGCCGTTCTACTCGGCAAATTTAAACCACACAGCACACGGCTTATCATCTGAAAATTGTCCTCAATAGCCAACAAAGTCTCTTTTGTTACAGGATACACTACGTCCCTGTTTATGTTATTTAATCTGTTCATACTTTTTAATTATTATTTAGTAAATTTCTATTTTATATGTCGTTCCCGGAAATTTATATTTATCTACAAGCAATTTGATACGTTTTTCTTCATTTCTAAGGCGGTATGGAACATACACCACAAATCCATTATAAGCAAATTCATCTTTGCCCAACAAACCCCAAAAACCAATCTCTTTAGGTTTGTGTTCTGCATTCTCCCACACACCATCTATAGCATTGTGTGGAGCGTCCTCTATATAAACATCCCACACCCGCGGCGCAAACGTGGTATTAAGCAAACCTTCCAAACGCCTTACTTGAGAATTGTAACTCAACAATTGATTTTCATTGTCTTTAAAAACAGAAAATTGATAATAAAGCCTTTTCAATGGTTGTACAAGCGTTTCTATCAAATCCACCAAATTGCCCCGCAAGTGCATGGGTAGCATTTGAACGATCAACTTCCGAATATTCAAATCATACTTACTCATACTTAATCTTCTATTATTACTTCCAAACTATTCAAATGCAAATATCCAGAACTCGGAATGTAGGAGGTTTGCCCTGTAATATCCACCGCCGAAAATCCAGCACGGGTGGCTTCCATGTGGTTTACCTGTGCTATCTTTATTCCTTCTACTTCCTGCAAATAGTCTATCATGGTCATGGCTACAAATTTCCCGTTAAATTCAACGTTGTTTAAATACTTTTTAATCGCTGTTTCAACGGCATTTTCAACCGCTGTTTCTGTTTCAAATACAAGCGGATTGTAAACAACTTTCACCGATACGTCCAATTCGTCCGCCGCCTCATTAATAAGGGTAATCGGTATGCCTGCAGGCTTTATCATGTCGATATAAGTTTCTGCTTCTGCAAGTTCATAAACCTCCAATGGAGTAGGTGCACCGTTCCCATCATCTTTGGCTATCTTTATGCTTACGCTTCTCCCATTGTCTATTGCACTTGCATATTTGATTATTTGCATATTTTCTATATCCTCTTCCGTCCAGTCATTGTATGTATCGTCATAGTTTACTTCACCATCAGGAAAACCCTGCCCAAAACGGAACTCTTTCATCTTTTTGGCATACCAACCCAAATGGCCGTACCGTTCATTGTCCACCACCTGCTGAACATCGCTTTTAAACCAATCCATCAGGTGTTCCATGGTCGCCATACAAGTGGCTATGGCATATATAAGACAACTCTCAACACTCACTTTGCTAAATTTGCTTTCATAATAATCCAATTGTGTGGCTTCATCGCCATTTTCGTCATAGTCATCAAAGCCGTATGCCGTTCTCAAAGTCTCGTTGCTGATAAACGCTACCTTTATTTCTTCTGCTATTTCTTTTATTGTTCGTGCCATTTTTTATTTCAATATTACTTCTATATCATCATTAACTACTCTTATTGTCTGAACATCAACCTTGCAGGTTTTCAGTTGCTGTTTTACATAACCAGCCCAAAACGGGTCGGGAGTGCCGGCTATCATGTTTTTTGCATTGCCGCCGAGCAATGGCTCTTGCTTGTATTCTCCTGTAAAAGCGACAAGCAAATGCTCGCAAATTTGCGACTCAACATCACCTATGACCATCGTTCCGCCTCTTATTATCATATTGCCGTTCTCGTCTATAAGTATGCCTTTCATTTTTTTGTATTATTTTTGTGAAAAATTAAAATATTCATTTTTTTGTTGTACCTTTGTCCTTGATTTTGATTTAACACTTAACACTTAACACTTAACACTTAACACTTAACACTTAACATACTATGAAACGTTTATCATTATTTTTGTTAGCCCTTTGTACTCTGA
>CALAVA010000211.1 GCA_937892025.1 uncultured Bacteroidales bacterium | reverse complement strand
ATAAAAATATTTTTTTATTATTTATTTCAATTAAAGTTAACAATTTATTAAATATTTTTACTAAATATAAAATCTAGAACTAGGATGTCAAATGAAGATTTAAAATATGAGGTGATAAATGATTCAAAGCAACATGATTTATTCTTTAAATTGATTATAATAGGGAACTCAGGTGTAGGCAAGAGTTATCTGACCTTAAAAGCAATCAAAAATCAATTTGATAAATCTTCTATCTCAACATTTGGAATTACAAATGAAAATTTCTTTGTAAAAATAAATGGAGACATAATAAGACTCCAAATATGGGATACTTGTGGCCAAGAGAAATTTCGTTCCCTGCTCAGAAGTTTTTACCGGAATTCTAGTCTAGCAATTATAGTATATGCAATAGATAACCAAGAATCATTCAATGATGTACAAATATGGTTAAATGAAATAAAAACAGAATCAAATCCGGACATAGATATAATATTAGTTGGAAACAAAGTGGATTTAGCTGATCAAAGGAAAGTAGATAAAGAAAAAGCAGAAAAATTCTTTGGAGATAATAATTTAAGCTTATTTATGGAAACTTCTGCCAAGACTGGATTTAATGCTGAAAATTTGTTTATTAAAGCAGCTGAAATATTATATAAAAAGGATAGAAAACTCAAATTAGACAATAGTGCTGTTTTTTCAAAAGAGCCTTATATACATGAAGGGATAAAAATTCAGGGGAATGATGATATAGATAATGATAATGAGAATAAAAGAAAAAAAAAGTGCGATTGTTAGATATTGTCAAATAATAAAATTGTATAAAACATGAAACTTGGAAAAATAGTCGCATTGTTTGCTGTTGTAGCATTTTTATGCTTATCCTGCAACCCTTATTCGGGCTATCAAAAAGGTCAGGGAGATATGTTTTATCGGTTTTACGAAAAGCACGATTCTGCTCGCATGGCAGCAAAAAATGATGTTGTTGTCCTATCTATGCAGATAGCCACCAAAGAAGACTCTGTCATCAACGAATTTCCTGAAGTGTCTATTCGCCTACAAGACTCTAAATATGAAGGTGATATTTTTGAATGTCTATCAATGATGCACATAGGCGATTCTGCCACATTTATCATTGGGGCAAAAAAATATTTTGAGGTCTATAATTACAACCAAATACCCGAATTTGTTGATGACAAAACCATGCTATGGTTTACCTTAAAAGTCAAAGATATTTACTCTTACGAAGAATTTATTGACAAAATTATGCAAGATAGAGCCCAGAATGAATCCAAAGAGTTGGAGACCTATCTATTGAACAACAATATTGACAATGAGCCTCTTGAGAGCGGTTTGATATATATCGAGACAAAGGCAGGCAAAGGACAAAACCCTCAAACGGGTCAAACTTGTGTAATGCACTATACGGGAAAATTGTTAGACGGTACCGTTTTTGACTCTTCCGTAGAACGCAATCAACCCTTTGAGTTTACCCTTGGTGTAGGTCAAGTTATCAAAGGTTGGGACGAGGGTGTCGCTTTAATGAAAAAAGGAGGCAAAGCCACTTTGATAATTCCTTCTGCTTTGGGATATGGTGCTAATGGCGCTGGCAACCTCATCGCCCCCTATTCCACTTTGGTATTTGACGTGGAATTGTTAGACATAAAATAAAAGATAAGAACAAGTATGCAGTTTGTTATGGTTTTTTGCTTGGTGGCATACACGCTACTGCTCTTTGCGGTAATGTATATAACGTCAAAAAAAGCCAATAATGAAACCTATTTTGTAGGCAACAGAAAATCTCCATGGTTTATTGTTGCCTACGGTATGATAGGGGCATCACTTTCCGGCGTAACCTTATTATCCGTTCCGGGCGATGTCTATAAGACACAATTCACCTATTATGGCATTGTGATTGGCTATTTATTGGGTTATGCCATTATCGCTTTGGTGCTACTGCCTTTGTATTACAAACTGCAACTGACCTCCATTTATTCTTATTTGGGGCAACGTTTTGGTAAACACTCCCACAAAACAGGTTCGTTTTTCTTTATCATATCTCGCCTATTAGGCTCGGCTTTGCGAATGTATTTGGTGATATTTGTCCTACAAGAGTTTGTGTTTTCTTATTGGCACATACCCCTATGGGCAACCTCTATCCTATTTATTGTCATCATTCTCTTATATACTTTCAAAGGAGGAATAAAAACGATAGTGTGGACAGATACCCTACAAACAACATTTATGTTGATAACCCTTATTTTAATGATTATTTTCATTCCCAAAGACTTACATTGGTCTTTTGGTCAAATATGGCAACAAATGAGCCTTGAGGGCTATACAAAAATGTTCAACACCGATTGGCATGAGTCAAATTTCTTTCTCAAACAGATAGTCAGCGGTATGTTTATCACTATCACCATGACCGGTCTTGACCAAGATATGATGCAAAAGAATTTGAGTTGTAAAAATTTAAGAGCCTCTCAACAAAACATGTTTTCATTTTCAATTATTCTATTGTTTATAAACATGCTCTTTTTAATTCTCGGAGGTATGCTTTGTGTCTATGCTACGCAAAGAGGCATAGATATTTCCAACATGCAAACAGATAGGATATTTCCGACCATCGCCTTTAACTATTTGCCACCAGTGGCAGGAATAACGTTTGTTTTGGGTTTGATTGCCGCAGGCTATTCAAGTGCGGACGGCACACTCACCTCCCTAACAACGGTTATCTGTATCGATTTTCTCAATATCGACAATATGCAAAAAACACAAGCAGAAAAAATCCATATCAGACGATGGATACATGTCGGCATTAGCCTATTGTTTCTTGTAATTATCCTTTTGTTTTCACAGTTTCACAACGATGCCCTTATACGCATCATTTTCAATGTGGCAAGTTATACCTACGGACCTTTGTTGGGATTGTTTACTTTTGGATTGTTTACTAAACGACAATTAAAATATGAATATCTCACACCGATGATAGCCATTTTATCCCCTATTTTGTGCTTTATCCTCAACAAATATGCTCCTATTTGGTTCAATGGATATCATTTCGGCTTTGAACTATTATTGGTCAATGGTCTGCTAACCTTTATGGGATTGTGGGCAATCAGCAGTCCTACCCCCAAAAAAGCATCACTTTAAGGTAACAAAAATAAGATTTTTCCTGTCTGCCTATCGGCAGACAGGAAAAATCTTATTTGCTAAGTTTTAACGGACAGCAATAAAAGAAAAATGAAGGATAAAAAAGTATAAGTTTCACTATGGTAGATGAAAAAGATGTATTTGCAAGTAAGAACAATAATTTCATACTTTCTTTGAAAACCCCAAAGAAAGTATTACAAAGAAAAGGCTTTAATT
>CALAVA010000210.1 GCA_937892025.1 uncultured Bacteroidales bacterium | reverse complement strand
TTAGCGGACAGTAATATATTGCTTTATATTTTGGTGTACATATTTGGTTGCAATATGCCATGCTACAAACTTTGGCATTTCTGCCTTTATTGGGCAAAATATCCATATCCATCTTGTTTTGGATATTGGCCTTATCCTTTTTTGTAGTACAAATAATTTTAAGGAAAAACGTATCTCCTGCCATAGGGCATTGCTTGTATTGGATTGGCAATACATGGTTGGTATTTATTTTATATACCGCAATTATTTATGCACTTATATCATTATTGAACTATTTTTTTGTACCTATTCCTTATGGCATATTCATCAGTATGATATTTGCTATATTGGCGATAAGTTATGGTTTTATCAATTTTTCTCATCCAAAAATCAAACACCAAAGCATAGAAATAAAAAAAACGATTGCCGATAAACAAAACATGAAAGTTGTTTTTATCAGTGACGTTCATTTGGGCTATGGTATCAATAGTGGGCGTTTGCAAAAATTTGTTAAAACAATAAATGACCAACAGGCAGATGCCATATTCATTGGAGGCGATTTAATAGACATGAACATATATCCCGTAGAAAAAGCGAAAATGTATGAATATATCAATCGTTTATCTGCCAAGGACGGCATTTTTATGGTCATGGGCAATCATGATTATATCTGTGGACAAGAAAAAACCATAAATTTTATTAAGAAAACACACATCACCTTATTAAAAGACACTATCCTTATTCTTCCAAATGGATTGCAAATTATAGGACGCGATGACAAAAGCAACAAAAAAAGACAAAGTATAGCAGAGTTGACAAAACATATTGATTTTAAACAACCGACAATTTTATTAGACCACCAACCTGACAATGAGACCATCAATGAGATTGTTCGCAAAAACATAGACCTCGGCTTATTTGGACACACACATCATGGACAATTTTTCCCAATAAACCTCATCACTTCCATATTATACAAACATAGTTATGGATATGAGTATATCAATCATACCCACATTTATACTTCATCGGGCATAGGCTTATGGGGACCGCCTGTTAGGTTGGGAAGCAACTCAGAAATTGTCGTTTTTGATATTCTATTCTAGTCCATCCTTAAAAAGCAAGACATACCCTTTTTCTGTCGTTGATTCCAGTCATTGAATAAGAGGAAGAGTTACAAATGATAGTGGTGACGATAATGAAAAAAGCGTAAATTGGTTGAAAAAAGAACGCAAGAAAAGCTTTCTTCAGCCTTTCCATATACTTCTTGAGGTTCCATACCGCACTAGAAAGATAGGCGTTCATGGTGGAAGATACCTCTTCCCAGAGGTAGTTGCGTTCCATTCGGCAGTCTGACTTGAGGCGTGCGATGAGTGGCACGATTGCCACCCTTCTTCGGAAGAATTGTCGTTTCTTCCTCTTCTCATGTTCCGTGTCCGTCATCCTGTCAGCTGGCAAGGCCAAGTTCGTTGCCTCGGTCGATGAAGTCGGTAAGCATGGGCGGAAGAGTTCCGGGGGGTTGCGGGTGGGTGATTTTCCTATCATGATTAGAAGTCCAATATACATATAAATCTCTACAAAAAAATAAGTCGCAAATGTTAACACTTGCGACTTATTAATGTTTTTATTTTGATATGTTTTACTTTTTAGTTTTTCTTGTTTTTCTTTATTTTAACATCTTTGTTTTCTACTTGCATTTCCTTTTTTGAGAAATCGTAAACAAGTGGAGTTGCTACAAAAATTGAAGAATATGTTCCGACAAGAATACCTATCAATAAAGCGAATACAAATCCGCGTATTACATCGCCACCCAACAAGAAAATAGCCAACAGAACTACAAATGTTGTTCCTGAAGTATTGATTGTTCTTCCTAAAGTAGAATTCAAAGCGGCATTCATATTTTCTAACAAATTACGTTTAGGATACAATGTTCTGTATTCTCTCAATCTATCAAAAATAACTACATTATCATTGATAGAATAACCGATTATCGTCAAAATTGCGGCAATAAATGATTGGTCTATTTCCATAGAGAATGGCAAAATTCCATAAAATAGAGAGAATGTTCCAATAACAAGTAATGAGTCATGCAACAATGAAACGACTCCGCCCAATCCGAATTGCCATTTACGGAATCGTAATGCGATGTAAGCAAAGATGGCTATCAATGAAAATAGAATAGCCAAAATAGCTCCTCTCAGAATATCTCTAGATACGGTTGCACCTACTTTTTGAGAACTAATCAAACCCACACTTTGATTCTGAACGCTAAAATCTTCTTTGGTTACATTAGCATTAAAGAACCCTTTTAATCCATCATACAAATGACATTCAGCCAAAGAATCTACAGATGAATTATCTTCATTTACTTTCCATTTTGTAGTTATAATCACTTGATTGTCAGAGCCGAAAGTTTTTACCTCTGGAGCGACACCATCAAATTCTTTGGTTAAAGATTCACGTAATTCTAAAGTTTTTACAGGTTGGTCAAAACGAACAGTATAACTACGTCCTCCAGCAAAATCAATGCCGAAATCCAAACCTCTGAATATCAAGGAGCCGATACCAATTATAATAACAACACTCGATAGGATATAGAATATTTTTCTTTTTCCAAGAAAATCAAAATGCAAGTTAGTGAAAATATTAGCTGTCAATTTATTAGAAAAATCAATTTTCCAATTCTTGTCTAACATCCAATTAAATATCAAACGAGAGATAAAGATTGCAGTAAACAAAGAAGTTAGAATACCGATAACCAATGTTGTAGCAAAACCTTGTACGGGTCCTGATCCGAAAATATAAAGTACAATACCTGTAATAATAGTAGTTATATTTCCGTCCAAGATAGCAGAATAAGCGGCTTTGTATCCATCAGCAATAGCCATACGGACAGATTTTCCCGCTCGCTGTTCTTCTTTTATTCGCTCATAGATAATAACGTTTGCATCGACCGCCATACCTAAAGTAAGAACAATACCTGCAATACCCGGCAAAGTCAAAACAGCACCTAATGAAGCCAAAGTGCCAAATATAAACAACATATTACCCAACAAGGCAATACTAGATACAATACCTGCCTTATTATAGAAGAATATCATATAAATCAACACTAAACAGAAGGCTACCAAGAAAGAGATAAGACTTGAATCGATAGATTCTTTTCCTAAAGTAGGTCCAACGATTTCTTCAGACACGATAACAGCTGGAGCAGACAATTTTCCTGCTTTCAAAAGGTTGGCCAAATCTTTGGCTTCTTCTAAGGTAAAACCGCCTGAAATGGAAGAACGACCATTGGGTATCACAGAGTTTACTCTTGGGTAAGAATAAACCAAATTATCCAAAACGATAGCTACACAATTGCCGATATTTTCTTCAGTAATTTTTTTCCATTTTTTTGCCCCTTCTTGGTTCATGGACATGGAAATTTCATTTCCCGATTGTTCATTAAAATCTTGTTTAGCATCTGTAACTACTTTTCCATCTAATATGGAACCAGATTCTCCCACAGATTTTAATGCAATCAGTTGATGAACAGCCGATTTGTCCTTTCCTGTTTTTGCATGCCAACATAATTTCAAATCTTGTGGAAGAATGCTTTTTACAACATCTAATTCAAGCATTCTATTTATTTCAGCGGTATCGCTTTCTAAAGCATAACCAAACAAAGGACCATATTTTCCACTTTCATCAGGTTGTATACGTGGTGGATTTAGGCGAGCAGTAAAAGGATA
>CALAVA010000209.1 GCA_937892025.1 uncultured Bacteroidales bacterium | reverse complement strand
ATTGGCCTCAAAACCACTATCTTGCAATTTTTTTCCGATTTCTACTGCAAAACACGAACCGATAAGCATAAACATATCACGATGTGTAATTTCCGTATCGCTATGCAACAGATTAATTTCCGTTCTGAAACTATTGTTTATCATAATCTTGTAGAAACTTTCCGTTGCATGTCTGTTTTCCACAAAGCAAAATCACCTGCCAAAATATGTTTTCTACTTTCCTTGACCAACCAAAGATAAAAATGCAAATTATGCAAAGAACATATCATCGCACTTAACATTTCTTGACTAACCAGCAAATGGCGAAGATATGCCTTAGAGTAATTTTTATCCTCCAACAAATCACTATCTTCTTCAATTGGCGAAAAGTCATATTTCCATTTGGCATTTTTGATATTGATAATGCCATTTTTGGTAAACAGAATACCATGTCTTCCATTTCTTGTAGGCATAACACAATCAAACATATCCACACCTAAGGCAATACATTCTAAAATATTGGCAGGTGTCCCCACTCCCATTAAATATCGTGGTTTGTCTTTGGGTAGTATATCGCAACAAAGTGCGGTCATTTCATACATCAATTCAGTTGGTTCTCCCACAGAGACACCTCCAATGGCATTACCGTCACAATCCATATTTGCGACAAATTCAGCAGATTGTTTTCTTAAATGCCGAAAGACACTACCTTGTACAATAGGGAACAAAGACTGATATTGTCCATAAAGACTATCCGTGTTTTTCCATTGTTGATAACACCTTACTAACCAACGATGCGTGCGTTGCATGGATTGTTCCGCATATTGTTCCGTTGCTGGATAGGGCGTACACTCATCAAAAGCCATCATAATATCAGAGCCTATTATTCTTTGTATATCAATAACATTTTCAGGTGTAAACAAATGTTTTGAGCCATCAATATCAGAGAGAAACTTAACGCCTTCTTCTGTAATTTTTCTCCGTCCGAACAAAGAAAAGACCTGAAAGCCACCGCTATCGGTCAAAATAGGTTTATGCCAAGCGTTAAATTGGTGCAAACCGCCACTTTGTCGAATGACATCCATTCCGGGACGCAGATACAAATGATAGGTATTTCCCAAAATAATTTCGGCAGCGACATCATTCTCCAATTGGCTCATATACAAGCCCTTTACAGCACCATGTGTACCCACAGGCATAAAGATTGGAGTGTGTATCACACCTGAATCTGTTTGCAACACCCCCGCCCTCGCCGAAGTTTGCTTGTCCGTTCCTGAAATAA
>CALAVA010000208.1 GCA_937892025.1 uncultured Bacteroidales bacterium | reverse complement strand
AAAATCTCATTTTTTCTATCTTGTTTTTCTCTTTTTTTAGTTTTGCAAAGATATAATTTTTTGTATAAAAATTTCAATTTGTCTGAAAAGTTTAGCGGACGGCAATATTTTTTTATAACTTTGCCACTTGAATCTATAAATTAATAATTTTTAGTTTCTTTGCATATAATTCAAAAGTTTTATGTTATCTTTGCAAAATCAAATTAGTTTTCATTAAAAATTATAATAAAATGTACGATAAATTTCAAAAACATCTTACAAATCAAATCAATGACATAAAGGCTTCAGGGACATACAAAAATGAACGTATTTTGGTATCTCCTCAATATTCAAAAATTAAAGTGCAAACAGGTCAAGATGTACTTAATTTTTGTGCCAACAATTACTTGGGTTTAGCCAATAACAAACAATTGGTAGATGCTGCCATTAAATGTTTGCAAGAAAGAGCGTATGGTATGGCTTCTGTACGTTTTATCTGCGGAACATCAGATTTGCACAAAGAATTAGAAGCAAAAATAGCCAAATTCTTCGGAACAGAAGATACTATTTTGTATGCTGCTTGTTTTGATGCTAATGGTGGCGTTTTTGAACCTCTTCTTACTGAAGAAGATGCTATCATTTCAGACGCACTCAATCATGCTTCTATTATTGATGGTGTCAGATTATGCAAGGCAAAAAGATTCCGCTATGCAAATGCAGACATGGCAGATTTGGAAAAACAATTGCAAGATGCACAATCTTGTCGCTTCAGAATCATTGTTACAGATGGTGTTTTCTCTATGGACGGCAATGTGGCTCCTATGGACAAAATTTTGGAATTAGCCAATAAATATGATGCTATGGTAATGGTTGACGAAAGTCACTCTGCTGGCGTTGTTGGGAAAACTGGACGGGGTGTTACCGAATTGCACAACTGCCGTGGTAAAGTAGAAATTATCACAGGTACTCTCGGCAAAGCCTTTGGTGGTGCAATAGGTGGATTTACCACAGGTAAAAAAGAAATTATCGAAATGCTTCGTCAGCGTTCTCGTCCATATTTATTCTCCAATTCTATACCTCCAATGGTTGCCGCTGCTGGTATTAAAATGTTTGAAATGATGGACGAAACAAACGAACTTCAAGACAAACTACACGCCAATACAGATTATTTTATTGGCAAAATGAAAGAAGCAGGTTTTGATATCAAACCGACACAATCTGCTATCTGTGCTGTAATGCTTTATGATGCAGCATTGGCAGGCAAATTTGCCGATAAACTATTAGAAGAAGGCATTTATGTTATCGGTTTCAGTTATCCTGTTGTTCCTCAAAATCAGGCTCGTATCCGCGTCCAACTTTCTGCCGCTCATGAAAAAGAACATTTGGACAAGGCTATTGCAGCATTTACAAAAATAGGACACGAACTCGGAGTTTTGAAATAAAAAAATACAAAACATAATTACCATCCAAAAGGTTGTCAAAAATGACAACCTTTTTTAGTTTTTATGGCTATAAAACTATTAGAAACAAAATCCACCAAACATTTAAACTTATTTAGTCCGTCCTTAAAAACGCATTAAATATTTATCATTCAATACAATAAAGTCAAATAATATGCGTTATAAATGCAAGAAAATTTGAATAACACAGCAAAAACCTTGCAGAATAACGCATAGCTCTCAGGTGCAGTATGGAACCTCAAAAAGTATATAGAAAAATTAAAGAAGGCTTTTCTTTTGCTCTTTTGGCAGGTGCATTACATCGTAAACATCATCTTCACCACACCGACATACTGCACTTTATCACCCTGCCGACTTGGAATTATTGAAAGAAAGTGTAGTATGTGCGATTTTTAAGGACGGACTAATATATAGAAGCAAATCGAAAAAATCGAAAAATTTACCATTCAACTATTCATGCCGTTTTTTTATTCAAACGATGAATGATAACCACTCACCTTAAAAAGGCAATGTATCAAAAGCATCTTCTGTAGATTCAAAAGGTGGCAAATCTGCTTTGTCAAAATTTGCATCAGCAATGGCAGATGTCGGTTCTTCTTTTCTGGGGTTTGTGTCCATATTGTCCGCAGAAATCATATTCCATGCTTTTACATCTGTGTACCATTTGCCATTATATTCCCGAGACTCTATATTTACAGAGACCTTCACCATATTGCCCACCACAAACTGAGAGCCTAAGATATTGGTTTTTTCTCCCCAAAGACCAATACAAATTTTTTTAGGATATTGGTCTAATGTTTCAAGAATAAATTCTTGTTTTTCCCATTGTCCATTTTTGCTTGTCCCTATCTGTTTAGGCAAAATACTGATAATCTGTCCAATTATTTCCATTTTTTATTCTTTTTCAGCTTTTTCAATTTCTTTTTGTAAAGAAGCGGGCAAATTATCCACACAATGATGACATTTCATTTCCAAAGTGTACATTCTTCCAATGCAATAATTAGAATGTTTGCACGCACTACGAGTAAGTTCTCCTGATTTCAATTTATTGACAAAATCAGTATCGTTTACCAATGCTCTTGCCATTTGCACAGCGACAAATCCCTCATTGAGTACCTCCTCCATTTTTTCTTTGGAGACAATGCCACCTACATAAATCAACGGTAATTGCACTGCTCTACGAAATTCTTTTGCATCCTCCAAAAAATACGCTTCTTTATAAGGTATAGTTGGCATGAGCAATCTACCAAAGCATCTTATCCCTATTTTCAACCACCAAAAACGCCAAGTGTTCATATAATATGCAAAGGTTTTTATCGGCATTGCCCCACGCATCACTTCCATAGGTGCCTTGCTAACAAAACCTGCAGAAAGGACAAGAGCATCTACTTTAAGTTCTTCTAATTTTCTGGCAACTTCCAAACACTCATTGCGTTGCATGCCTTTCTTAAACCCATCGTGCATATTCATCTTGACAACTACCGCCAAATCTTCTCCTGCAACTTCTTTTACTTTTTTGATAACCATCTCCATAAAACGCATACGATTAGCAAGACTGCCCCCAAACTTATCTTTTCTATGATTGGTATAAGGTGACAAAAACTGACTGATAAGATAGCCATGACCTGCATGTATTTCAACGCAATCAAAACCGGCACGTTTCACCATTTCTACAGCACGACCGAAATCTTCAACCATATCATTTATTTCTTTTTCTTTCAGTTTTCTCACTATTGTAGGAGAATACAAATTGAAGCCTGAAGAGGCACCGACGGGAATCTGACCTGCTGTGTACCAATGTGTCATATTTCCACAATGTCCCAATTGAATGGAAGCCTTTGCTCCTTCTGCATGAATAGCATCGGTTAATTTTTTCAATTCTGGAATAATTTCTTCTCTCATCCACAATTGTCCATTAAAAGAAACTCCACTTCTATTGACTGAAGCATAAGCAACGGTAGTCATTCCGATACCGCCTCGAGCAACAGCAGTATGATAATCAAACAAATCTTTTGAAGGACTATTATTATAGGCCATATTTTCAAAAGCCGCAGAACGAATTGTACGGTTGCGTAACGTAATATTGCCTATTTTACATGGTGTAAATATTTTTGATGGTTCCATTTCTTATTTGTTTTTATATTAATAAATAAAAGGGAAAATACGTTTTAAATGTTTATCTTGCATTTGCTCTGCAAATTCTGTTTTATATCGTTTATAAATAGCATCGGCACGTGGCACCAAATTGGCAAAAGTCCAAATAAAAAATACCAATCCAGAAAAAGACCATGTAAGAATGGCAAAACCTGCCCATTCCATCAACTCGCCAAAATAATTGGCGGAAGTAACAAAATTAAACATACCACCTTGCGGTAGATAATGTTTGGTATCTCCCGGCTGACGCAAATTTCTGATTCTTCTGTCTGAATCTATATTAACCACAAAACCTGCAAAAAAGATGATTGTTCCACAAATAAACTGTGGGCTAAGCAACCACTCATTGGCATATTTTTCTGTCGGAGACAAATAAAACAACCAATAACCCTGCATTACGGCATTGGCCAAATTAAAAAATATACCCATAAACATTATAGCAAGAGGCATACGACTTGTTCCACGCATCAAAAAAGGAAAAATAAAAGTTCTTTGCACATAATGAATTTCAAATATAATAAAAATAAGCAATGGAACCAACTGAAAACGTCTGTCGCTAAAAATCCAAAAACAAAACATAGACAAACAGACAGGGGCTTCCATCAAAACCCAACCCAATTTGTTGTTAATGGTTTTCCCCCACTTTTTATCTATAAAAATGCCATAACCCGCTTTTACAAAATATAAGGCGACAAAAACCACAATGGCAATTGCTACCATTATCCATAAAAAAATATTAAAACTATGTTCCATGTTTCTATAAAAATACAAAGATAACATTTTTTTATACGTTTTTATAACTTTCCAAATTGAACTTATAGAGGAATCTGTTTTTTATG
>CALAVA010000207.1 GCA_937892025.1 uncultured Bacteroidales bacterium | reverse complement strand
AGATAACATAAAACTTTTAAATTTTATCATTTTTTAAAAATTGTAGTCTAAATATTTTTTATTGTAAACTTTCTGTATCAAAAAAATGTGAAAATATATTTTGTTTTTTTACAACAAATATGGTTAACAACAAACTTCTTGCTATCAAAAACGCAATAATAGACAACCACAAAGCATTGTTACCTAAACGATTGCAAAGCATATAATAAATAACAAAAAAGATTATTGTGGCAACAATCATCGTATTTCTCATCTCTTTGGAAGCCGTAGCCCCAATGTATATACCGTCCCACAAAAAGGCCGCAAAACCTGTCAGTGGAATGGCTAATACCCAAAAATAATAGGAATGGCAAATGGTAATTATTTCTTCTTTGTTTGTCAGAATAGACAAAATAACATCTCCACCAAAGGCATAGAGTATCGTGAAAATCAAACTGAGCAATCCACCCCATGAAAAAAGATAGCGAAGCATTGTCTGCAACGATTTTTCGTCTTTAGCACCAATATATTTACCCGTAAGGGCTTCGCCCGCATAGGCAAAACCATCCATAATGTGTGAAAAAATGGTGAAAAATTGTAGAAGTATCGTGTTGGCCGCCAAAATAAATTCTCCCTCTTTGGAACTTGCCATCGGAAAGAACGAAAATACAATCAATAAACAAAAACTTCTCAAGAAAATATCTATGTTGATTTGAAAAAAATGTTTCATATCTTTCCATATCAAACTTTCGGCAATGTCTATTTTTTTCCACAATTTTCGATAAAATTTCCACCAAAACAACAAGGACAATAGTAATCCTAGCCATTGTGCGAGCAATGTACCTAAGGCAATGCCGACAATGCCCATTTTTCCGACAATGGCAAATAGCAAACTGAAAATAATATTTATAATATTGGAAATAATAGCGATTATCATAGGTATATTGGCGTTTTGCATGCCGATAAACCACCCATTGAATACATAAAGCAACAAGGTTGCTGGAGCCGCCCAAATACGAATGCGATAATAAAGCATTACAAACTTCGTCATTTCTGCATTTATATCAAAAAACAATAAGGCTAATTTTGCAATAGGATATTGTAAAATAATGATAATTAGCGATATGAGAATTGCTGTTGTAATGGCTTTTACCAAAGTATTTACTGTTTTATTGAGATTTTTAGCCCCATAGGCTTGGGCTGTTAAGCCACTTGTCCCCATTCGTAAGAACCCAAAATTCCAATAGATAAAGTTAAATATCGTAGTTCCAATGGCAATGGCACCGATGTGAGTAACATTGCCGATATGCCCGACAATGGACAAATCTACCATTCCTAACAAAGGCACGGTAATATTAGAAATAATATTGGGCAGTGTCAGTTGAAGGATACGTTTGTTCACTATTTTTGGTTTTGGAAATTGTAAAAATACGCATTTACCTTATCTCTGTAGAATCTGTTGAGGGTAGGTGGAATTGTTTTATATAGTTCTGTTTCTTTGTGTTTTTTTAGTTCTTGTTCAATATAGGCGGGTGGAATGGAGCGTGGGTGGTCTTTGGCTTGTGTAGATTGTCTTTGCTCGTCTTGTTCACGTTGCATTTCGGCTTTTTCTGATTGTAAAAGCCTTGTCATAATTTGTTGTTGGCGATTGATAGTTTGTTGATTTAGAATTTTATTAACCAATTCTCTTTCTGTTTGTTCCATTTCTTTGAGCATTCTATCAATTTGTCCGTCATAACCTTTTCCGTCTTTTTTGAGTTGAGATTGATAATCTTGCATCATTTTTCTAATGGCTTCTTGTTGTGCAGCCATACGGGCAAATTGCTCACTTAATGATTGTTGTCCACCTTGTTGAGTGCTTTGTTGTTGCCCTCCTTGTTGCATTTGTTTTCGCATTTCTTCAAGTTGTTTATTCAGTTGTTCTTGCATTTGTCGCATAGTTTTCATAGCTTTTGTTCCTGATTTTGAGGCTTGTTTCCCTTGTTTGTCGCTATTGCAATTGCCTTTTTTGCAACCACTACTACTACCCTGATTTTGTTTGTCTTGCATTTTTTTTAGGCTTTCTGCCAACATTAATGCTAAATCATTTAGCGAGGTCATGATAAATTGCTGTTTGGCTGCTATTTGTCGTCCGTAGTTTGTCCCATAATACCACATCATCATTTGTTCTTGTGAGTTGTTCATCATTTCCATAATATCTGTTTGAGCTTGAGTGATGGTGCGTATCTGTTTGGTTATGAAAGGTTCTACCATAATTTGTCGGCGTGCAACAGCACTAATGGAATCTTCTATCAGTTTAAGTTTGTCTTTGAGTTTGTATTGTTGAAGAATAATGTCTCTCATGGCTGGTTGATTCACTTGGGTAACATTCATTTTTTGGAGATTTTCTTCTTGCGAAAAGGAGGCAAGGACAATATTGTCTAAGGTCTGCCTAATGGTTTGAATGTCTTCACCCAAATTCTCGTCTTCGTTTTCTATCATTTGGTTTTCTATTTCTTGAGCCAATTCTTTCATCTTTTCTGCGGCTTCTTTTTGGGTTTGTGCCGCTTTTTTGTTTTGTTTTTGTTTCAGTTGTTCTGTTGCTTGATTGAGTTTGTTTTCAATCTCTTTTTTTAAGGTATTTATAGTGTCCAAATGGTAAGCATCTTCAAGATTTTTGTTGAGTTCTTCTATTTGTTGAAGGTCTGATTTTAGAGTCTCAAATTGTTGGTTGATGTCTTTTTGTTCTTCCAACAATTGATTGTTCTGATTGTCTTTGCTCGTCTTTTCTGCCAATTGTTCTTCTTTTTCTGCCATTTGTAAAGATTGAGAAATGATATTATCCATTTTGGATTCTATTTCC
The DNA here is from genome assembly GCA_937892025.1 of uncultured Bacteroidales bacterium. Taxonomy (GTDB): domain Bacteria; phylum Bacteroidota; class Bacteroidia; order Bacteroidales; family WCHB1-69; genus UBA1205. Next base: position 2,876 of record CALAVA010000207.1, on the reverse strand, counting down.
AATTGTTTAAAAAGTTCCAATTGTCGGTCAAGGCTTTTGTTGATTTCTTCGGTATTGGTTTTGATGTTGTCAATCATTTGGTTCATTTTATTTTTATCCATATTTTGATTGAGCAACATCTGCATTTCTTGCATCATTGATTTCATTTCATCATTAAACAAATCATCAAAACGCCTTTGCAATTCTTTTTGTTTGTCAATAATTTCTTGGTTTAGGTCGTTGTATTGAGTATTGATATGTTCTTGTTTTTTTTGTTCTTGCACAATTGCTTCTCCTTGTTGGCGAATGTTTTGCAATTGTTTAAGCAAATTCTCCATATCTTTCTTTTCTTGCCAAGTCGGTTGATTATGATTGAGCATTTCTTTTTTTAAGTTGTCTATTTGAGAAAGAATTTTTTCACTTTCTTTCAGTAGATTTTCTATGTCAGATTTTACTTGTTTGTTGCTATTTGCTGTCTGTTGATGAATTTCGTCAAGTGAAGGTAAATAAAAAATTTCTGTATTTGTTTTAGAAACTTTTGACCCATTAACAGCATCGTTGTCCCAAATCTCAAAATAAAACTCTACTTGTTGTCCCGGACTGAGATTAAGAGTTTGAGCATCAAAATAATAATAAAAATCTTGAACAACAGATTGCTTTTCAATGTCAATATTTATTTTCTGTGGCTCAAAAACTTTGTCCTTGTCTTTGATTTGATAAACAAAATACAGATTTTCAAATCCATAGTCATCTTTTATATTGCCCCGAAAATAATATCTATCAGCAAAGACACTATCATTCATTGTAGTAATGGCAATTGTGGGATATTGGTCAGCCACCACATGTACAAAACAAACAGCAGAATCTTTGTTTTGCATAAAAGAGTTGATATTGATAATGTTATATTCCAAATTGCTCATCAAACGAAGTTTAAAAGAAGTTTTATCTTTTTCAGAAACAAGCGTGTCTATTTTTTCTTGGTGTTTAAAAATAATGGCATCTGTATTGCGAGAATAAAAATCCCATGTGATGATAGTTCCTTGAGGCACAATAATATCGCTGTTGTTTTCAATTTTTTCATTGGGTTTGCCCGTGTAAGTGGGATAATCCATTATCATTACAAAACTAATAAGAATGGGTTGTGGCAAAACTTGTAATTCGTATGCTTGAGAATAAACCTCTTGTGAAAAAATGGTGAACGATGTAGTTTTCTGTACATTTTTTAATTCATAACAATATTGATTGATAGCCATTTTTTGCATTTGAAAATCGGCATTGTCAATCTTAATGAACACCTCTTCGGGCATTTCCTCACCTTCAATTTTTACACTAATTGTAAAATTTTCATTTTCAAATACTTGTAGTTTTTCGTTTGTAATAATAAAAGAATAAGGGGCGGGTTTTTCAAAATATTGTCCATATTGGACAATACGTTGTGTCGGTTTTGTAATCAATTGATTATTAAAAACAAATAAGCATATCAACAATAATATAGGAATGAGTGCATATTTCAGATACCGTTTTGTTTTCTGCCAATTGATGGCCAATGAAAAATGAAATTTTTTCATTTCCAAAGTTCGTTGCTCAATACAGGCTAACAGCAAGTCAGTCTTTTCTGGTTGACAAGTTGCAACTTGTTCGTTTAATTGAATAGCATTGAGTAATTTGTCATCAATTTCAGGAAAATAACTACCAATAATTTGAGCCGCTTTTTCATAGGACATTCTTGACAAAATATGGAGTGTTTGCAAGAAGGGTCTCCCGACAAGCAATCCAAAAGAAAATATAGTTACAATAATGAATCCATAAAAGAAAATTGCTCTAATGGTAGAAGAAAAATAGGAAATATATTCGCTGAGAATAAGTCCTAAAAACAAAATGACAACAATTGCCAACCATACAACAAGCCCATTGTAGGTTTTGTTGCGATAGTAGGCCTTAATAAAATTGTCTAATTGTTTGAGAAGTTGATTCTCTGGCATATTGTTATTTAATCGCTATTTTTTCTACTCTTCTTTGATGTCTTCCGCCCTCAAAATCGGTATGCAAGAAGGCATTAACAATTTTTAATGCTTCATCTTTGTCAATAAACCTTGCGGGAAGTGCTATCACGTTGGCGTTGTTGTGTTGTCTGGCCAAAACAGCCAAGTCTTCTTTCCAACAAAGAGCCGACCTAATTTGTGGATATTTATTGACAACCATATTGACACCATTGCCTGAACCACAGAGAATAATACCTCTTTGATATTGACCTTGTGATATGGATTGAGCAAATGGATGGGCTACATCTGGATAATCCATACTTTCAGCAGAAAACGTTCCAAAATCTTTCAATGAATATTCCTTGTTTAAGGCCTCTTTCAAAAATTCTTTCATTTCATAGCCCGCATGATCAGCGGCAATTGCAAGTTCTTTCATTATATATATAAATTGTTCTAAATTAAAAAATTATTCGTCCCAATATTGATATTCATTACTTGTTGTTTGGGTAAGTATCATCTCATCTTTGTTGTTGTCTATCACATTTTTAGAATAAACACTCACCTCTTGTTCCAAACCTTCTGCATTGTACACATATTCTTTGTCGGATAGAACGATGTCATCTTTGTTGAGCATACTTTCTCGTTTTATGCTACCATTTTCTGTGTAAGCATAGATATATTTTAAATATTGTGATTCTGTCTCAACAATCTTTCCTATCAATAGTTTGTTGTCATTGTAGATGTTTTTTGTAATGGAAATAAGCCTATTTTTTAGATTATATATTTTTTGTTCTACAACGAGGTCGTTTTGGTACACCAATTCTTCCGTAGTTTTATCCCCATTTGTTTTGTCTTCTACAATTGTTGAAATATTTTGTCCCTTATCATTGTATAAATAGGTTTTTACAATGTTTT
>CALAVA010000206.1 GCA_937892025.1 uncultured Bacteroidales bacterium | reverse complement strand
GGAGGATGCAGGTTGTGTATTCCTTCCCGCCGCCGGCCGCCGCTATGGTACTTCGGTCGACTATGTCGGTTCCCGCGGCCTCTACTGGTCGGCCACGTACTACAGTAGCAACAACGCGTACTACTTGTTCTTCTTCAGCGAGAATATGTACACCAGCACCACCAACAACAACGACCGCTACAAGGGTCAATCTGTCCGCCTTGTCCGCTCTGCCAAGTAATTCTCCTTTTGCAGGACAAAACAGAACAAGCCAGCATGGGTAGCTTTGTTTTAGTTCACAAAAGAGGGCAATATTGCCATAAATATTTATGTTATGCAATAATTATACAAAATTAGCGTTTTGTTTTTATCATAAACTAAACCTAAATGAAATACAAACAGATAGTTGTTTTTTTGTTCTTGTCCTTTTCTTTACCATACTTATATAGTCAGTCGGTCGTTAAGCAATGGACATTGGAAGAGTGTATTAATTATGCCTTTGAGCATAATTTGGATATAAAAAAAGTTCAATTGTCGGAGCAAGAAGATGAAATAGATAGGAAACAAGCAATTGCAGCATTTTTCCCAAGTTTATCAGGTTCTATTTCTCAAAATTATACTCATGGTCAAGATGCCGAAGGTTGGAGTGGGTCTTATAGTCTTGGAGCCAATGTGGATTTGTTTAGAGGTTTGAAAAATTATCGAACTCTTCAACAAACAAAATTGCAAAAAGAACAAACAGCAACTTCCATACAGCAAAAACAATATGATATAAAAATTTCTATAACACAAAGTTATTTACAAATATTATATTACCAAGAAGCTCTTGATATTGCACGAAAAAATATGGAAGTGGCACAGTCTCAAATGGAAAGAGGCAAGGTTTTGTTGGAAGCAGGTACTTCTTCTAAAAGTGAATATGCAGCCTTGCAAGCACAATTTGCCGCAATGTCCACACAAGTTGTAACGGCACAAAATGCTTTGGATAATAAAAAATTGCAGTTAAAACAACTATTAGAGTTGGGAATAGATGACCAAATGGATATTGAAAGTTTTGAAATTCAAGAATCGCAAATATTGGCAACCTTGGATGACAAAAAACAAATTTATCAAAAAGCTTTACAAAATATGCCAGAAATGCGTATGGCAGAGCTAAATAAGGAAATGTCCGCTTTGAACTATAAATTAGCCATTTCAAATTGTTTGCCAAGTTTGACCTTAGGTGGTAGTATCGGAACATCAAATGTTTATAATACCGCACAAGATTTTGGTGAGCAAATGAAAAACCAATTCAGACAATCGCTTAGTTTATCGCTTTCGGTGCCTATTTTTACAAAATTACAAACTTATGCAACCATTCAAAAAGCAAAGTTGCAACAACAATCTGTTGTTTATGATTATGCTATTGCAGAAAAAAATATGCTTCAAACCATAGAATCTCTTTATCAAGACGCTTTGGCGGCACAAGCACAATATTTGTCTTCAAAACAACAATTAGAAGCAGTAGAATTGAGTTATGAATTGGTGGCAGATAAATTTAATTTAGGCATGCAAAACGCTACAGATATTTTAGTAGAAAGAAATAATTTGAATATAGCCCAACAAAATGTGTTGCAAGCAAAATTTACAGCCTTACTTAGTCAATTGGTTCTCAATATATATCAGGGAGTTTAGGTATGAATAAAAAAAACAAAAAAAAGAAAATAATTTGGGGTTCATTGCTATCTGTGGTAGTGCTTATCGTCGTGATAGTAATTGTTGTTACAAAAAAATCAACGACAACGGTTGTTACAGAAACTGTAACTATTAGTAAAGGAAATATTGTCAATGCCATAACAGCGACAGGAACTATTGAACCCATCTCTTCGGTTGAAGTTGGCACACAGGTTTCTGGAACAATTGCCAATATTTATGTGGATTATAATTCAGAAGTAAAAAAAGGACAACTCTTGGCAGAATTGGACAAAACTGTTTTGGAATCAGAATTAAAAAGCCAGCAAACCAATTTGGCTTCTGCCAAAAACGAAATGGATTATCAACAAAAGAATTTTGCAAGAATTAAGGAATTGTATGAGAGACAAGCCGTTAGTCAAACTGATTATGAAGATGCAGAATATAAGTACAAAAATGCGTGCTATGCCTACGAAAGATTGAAATTGCAGGTTGTAACCGCCCAGAAAAATTTAAGTTATGCAACAATAACCTCTCCTATAGATGGAGTGGTGCTTTCTCGTGCTGTAGACGAAGGACAAACGGTGGCTGCAAGTTTTAATACGCCAACTTTGTTTACCATTGCCAATGATTTGACAAAAATGCAAGTTATTGTTGATATTGACGAAGCCGACATCGGTCAAGTGAAAGAAGGGCAACGGGTAGAGTTTACCGTTGATGCTTTCCCTGATGATGTTTTTGAAGGTGAAGTTACACAAGTGCGGCTTGAGGCTAAAACAACTTCCAATGTCGTTACTTATTCTGTTGTTGTTCAAGCACCTAATCCAGATTTGAAATTAATGCCCGGTCTTACAGCAAATGTTAGTGTTTTTACTATGGAAATTAACGATGTGCTTGTTTTGCCCTCTAAAGCAATGCGGTTTAGCCCTGATGTCGCCTTGATGAAAAAGGCACCCAAACCCTCAAAAAAACCGGAAGGAATGCCTGATAAAGGGCAAATGAACGAAAATATGCCCGCAAATGCCAACAAAGAACCACAACAAGATGATACTAAAAAAATGATATGGCTACAAGAAGGGGAAGATATGCACCCCCAACGAGTAAAGGTCGGAAAAAATAATGGCACAGAATATGAGGTGATTGAAGGCTTGAAAGAAGGAGACAAAGTCGTTGTTTCTATGAAAGAAGTGTCTGTTCAAGAAAAAAAACAAGAAACAAATACCAATAATCCTTTTATGCCAGGTCCCAGACCGGGTGATAATAGAAAAAAATAGTATGGCTTCGGATAACAATATCATCAAAATAGAAAATCTAAAACGAGAATTTGTCGTGGGGGGTGAAATTGTACACGCCTTGCGAGGGGTTAGCTTCAATATTCAATCAGGTGAATTTGTTACGATAATGGGAACAAGTGGTTCAGGAAAATCTACTTTGTTAAATCTAATAGGCTGTTTGGACACACCAACTTCGGGCAACTATTATCTTGACGGGTATTCTGTTCGAGAAATGAATAGAAACGAACGTGCCGAAATGAGAAACCGTAAAATCGGCTTTGTTTTTCAATCTTATAATTTATTACCCAAAACAACTTGTATTGAAAATGCAGAACTCCCTTTGATGTATAATAGTTCGATTTCTGCCAAACAACGTAAAGAAAAAGCCATTGAAGCCTTGGAGTCTGTCGGTTTGCAGTCCAGATTGATGCACAAATCCAATCAACTTTCAGGTGGACAGCAACAAAGAGTGGCTATTGCCAGAGCATTGGTCAATGACCCTGTGATTATATTGGCAGATGAAGCCACCGGAAATCTCGATACAAGAACATCTTATGAAATATTAACTTTGTTTCAAAAGTTGCATAGAAAAGGTCGGACGATTATTTTTGTAACACACAATCCAGAATTAGCATCTTTTAGCAGTCGGAATATTGTTTTGAGAGATGGAAGAGTTATTCAAGATGAACAAAATTCCGACATCGCTTCTGCCGAACAAATATTGGCGACACTCCCTAAAGAAGAAAACGAATAAATAATGAATATAGCAAATCTGTTTCGGATAGCCTTTAGGGCGATAAATAATAATAAATTGAGAGCCATTCTCACCATGTTGGGAATTATTATCGGTGTTGCTTCGGTGATAACAATGTTGGCTATTGGTCAAGGTACCAAAGAAAGTATTATCGGCAATATTGAGCAAATGGGGTCTAATATGATAACCATTCGTCCCGGTGCAGATATGAGAGGCCCCGTTAGGCAAAGTAGTGCCGATATGCAGTCGTTGAAATATGAAGACTATGAGGCCATATTGAAAGAATGTACCTATGTCGCAGAAGCAACCCCAATGGTAAATACATCAGGACAAGTTATTTATGGAAATAATAATACACCAACATCTATTTATGGCGTAAATGATTCTTATTTGAATATCAGAAAGCTGGAAATAGATAAAGGTGAAATGTTTACAGAAACCGACATAAAAACTTCTGCAAAAGTATGTGTTATAGGGAAAACAGTTTTAGACAATCTTTTTCCTAATGGCGAAGACCCAATAGGACAAAATATCCGTATCAATAAAATTCCTTTTAAAATAATAGGAACATTGGTGGCAAAAGGAGATAATAATATGGGTATGGACCAAGATGATTTGATTTTGGCTCCTTTTTCTGCTGTACAAAAAAGAATGCTGTCTATCACACATCTAAATTCAATTATTGTTTCTGCCGTTAATGAAGAAATGTCAGAAGCGGCAATTGAGGAAATAACAGAGGTTTTACGTAACCAACATAAAAAGAAAGCAACCGATGAAGATGATTTTAGTATTCATTCACAACAAGAAATGATGGAAATGATGAGTTCTACAACAGGGATGCTAACCTTGTTGTTAGCCTCTATTGCAGGCATTTCATTGTTGGTTGGGGGCATTGGTATAATGAACATTATGTTTGTTTCTGTTACTGAAAGAACAAAAGAAATCGGTTTAAGAATGTCTATTGGTGCAAAAGGGAAGGATATTCTTTGGCAATTTTTGATAGAAGCCATTTTAATTAGTGTGGCAGGTGGCTTGATAGGTGTGTTGTTGGGCGTTTCATTGGCTTTTATTATAGAACATTTTGCACATATTGCTGTGGCTATACAAGTATATACGGTTATTTTGTCATTTTCAATTTGTACGGCAATTGGTATATTTTTTGGTTGGTATCCTGCCAAAAAAGCCTCAAATTTAGACCCAATAGAGGCTTTACGATATGAATAATAATTTTTTGGCACGAATTTTGATAATGTTTTATAGTTAAAATTAATATGAAGATAATGAATAAAACAAACAATATGAAGTTTTTTAAATATGTTGTTATATTGATAATGACATCTATATTTGTAACAGGAAGTGCTTTTATGGCTACTACAAACGATATCGTATCCACGATAAATGAATCTATCGCTCGTGGAGATGCACAAAAATTATCCAAATATTTAGGTTCAAATGTAGAAATGAATATATTAGGAAGTTCTTCCGTTTATAGTAAAACTCAAGCGGTTTCTATTTTGTCCAATTTTTTTGCGACCAATCCTGTCAAATCTTATTCTATAAAACAAGGCGGGTCTATTTCAGAAAACACCAAATTTTCTATAGGAACCTATATTTCAACCAATAGCGATTCATTCAAAATATATTATGTCGTAAAAAAGAATGGCTTGGAAGAACAAATCACAAAATTTACCATCGAAAAACGATAATTATATGCAAATAGAAGAATTTATTCTTGCTGCCATTGAAGAAGATGTCGGTTTGGGCGACCATTCTTCATTGTTGTCTGTTCCGGAGAATGCTCAAGGGAAAGCTGTCTTGTTGGTCAAAGAAAAGGGTATCATAGCCGGAGTGGAGGTCGCTCAAAAGGTGTTTGCCACCATTGACAAAGATGTACACATTGATATTATACTACAAGATGGAACTTCGGTCAATAAAGGAGATATTGTTTTTGTCGTGCAAGGCGAAGTCCGTTCTATATTGAAATCAGAACGATTGGTGTTGAATATTATGCAACGAATGAGCGGTATTGCCACAATAACAAATGAATATTGTCAATTGATAAAAGGGACAAAAGCCATTTTGTTAGATACAAGAAAAACGACCCCTAACATGCGAATGTTGGAAAAAGCGGCCGTAAAAATTGGCGGTGGTAGCAATCATAGATTTGGCTTGTATGATATGATTATGCTAAAAGATAATCATATCGATTTTGCAGGAGGTATTGCCAATGCCATTGATAAGGCTAAACGATATATTACAGATAAGCATTTGTCCATAAAAATAGAAATAGAAACACGTTCTTTGGATAATGTAAAAGAAGTTTTGGCTATTGGCGGTGTGGATAGAATTATGTTTGATAATTTTACCCCCGAAATGGTTAAAATAGGTGTAGATATGGTCAATGGACAATATGAAACGGAAGCCTCAGGAAATATTACGAAAGCAAATATTCGACTTTATGCCGAAACAGGTGTTGATTTTATTTCCGTTGGAGCATTGACACATTCAGTAAAAAGTTTGGATTTAAGTTTAAAAGCAAAAATAGAATAGATAGTGGAAACAACAATAAAAACAATAGGTTTATTGACCTCAGGAGGCGATGCACCGGGAATGAACGCCGCTATTCGTGCGGTAACAAGAATGGCTGCACATAACGATTGGTATGTTATCGGTATAGAATCAGGGTATCAAGGATTGTTGGACAAAAAATTTATTCCTTTAAATTCATACAATGTAAGAGGAATTATTCAACGTGGAGGCACTATATTGCTTTCGGCTCGTTGCCCATCTTTTAAAACTCAAGAAGGCTTAAACTTGGCCGTAAAAAATTTGAAAGAAGCCAATATAGATGCACTTGTCGTTATCGGTGGAGATGGAACTTTTAGGGGAGCCAACGACTTGGCTAAACTTTGCAATATCCCTATTGTGGGCATTCCTGCAACAATAGATAATGATATTTACGGAACAGACTATACCATTGGTTATGATACTTGTCTTAATACTGTCGTTGAAGCCGTTGATAAAATTCGGGATACGGCAAGTTCGCACAACAGATTGTTCTTTGTAGAAGTAATGGGGCATGAAGCCGGGTTTGTGGCTATCAATAGTGGGTTGGCTTGTGGGGCTGAAATTATTTTGGTGCCAGAACAAAAAAATCAAATGGACAAAGTGCGTTCTTTCTTAGCAGAACGTGCTAAAAGCAATAAATCAAATTTGATTTTTGTCGCCGAAGGTGTCGAAGGAGGTGCAATGGCTATTGCTGATAAATTAAAAGATGAATTTCCACAGTTTAGTATTCGGGTCTCTGTTTTGGGACATATACAGCGAGGCGGTTCACCTACCTCAAAAGATAGAATTGCCGCTAGCGAATTTGGCGTGGCTGCCGTTCATGCTCTTATGGAAGGGAAAAGTGGTGTAATGGTGGGCTATGAAAATGGTAAAATACATTATGAACCACTGAAAAATGCCGTTAAAATGCACAAACAAGTAGACCCTAATTTTATCAAAACCGCTGAAAGTATCGGCACTTTTACTCCTTTAGATTAACATGTAAGTAAAAATAGGTGTTAAGTGTTAGGTGTTAAGTGTTAGGTGTTATGTGTTATGTGTTATATCGCATGAAAAACCGTTTGCAAAAACTCTGCAAATGACTTCCCCACCGATTTGACGTTTGCAAAATGTTAAGTGTTAGGTGTTAGGTGGTATGTATTGGGTGGCCTTTTTCTTTTTGAGGATGGAGGTGAGTA
>CALAVA010000205.1 GCA_937892025.1 uncultured Bacteroidales bacterium | reverse complement strand
ACATTCTACATCAGGCATTTGCCCATTGCGATTCTTTACACGCTCCACTGCCTGCTCCAAAGATGTTTCCAATTTGACCAAGCAAGGCTCATAGCCTTTTTCCTGTAAATCCTCATAGCAATTGATTAAATCACCTATTGCTTTTTGCAGTACACCCTCAACACAAAGTGAGGCACTAGGATAATTCTCAGACAGATACTTTATCATACCAAAATAATTGTCTACACTTTTTATCATATCTGCCCCACCGCACTTGTTAGAATAGCCACCAACCGCAACATAGTTCCCACCCTTTGAAACAGTGTATGCTCCGTATTGGGATTGCTTTTCAAAGAAGTCAAAACAATCAAAAAGAAAATCACCATCAGATTCTGCTACAAAATCTGACATTAGAAGATTCTTTACAAGGCTTGTTTTCCCTGCACCGTTTATTCCATAAATTGCTATCAGTTTTTTCATTTTTCTACACCTCAAATAATCCAAAGTTTACCTCATTTATTTTAGGAATCAAATCATCAATATTTTCCTCAGCACATGTCAATCCGTATTTTAGCCAATATTTTTTCTCTCTGACCTAATGCCATTCCAACCATGTAATTCACCTAAAAATCTATTTGGAAAAATATCCTTGCGAATCTGATAACATTCATTCCACAATTCTTGATACTCAGTAAATAATTGTTCATATTGTCTAATTACACCCAATTCTCTATCATGGTGAAATCCTGCATATCTAGCGTTTTTTGAAAAGATTCCTAAATGAACATATTTTTCCAATAAACATAACAACTTCATTGTCTTGGTCAGGATATGTTTCACCGATTTTTTCTTGTATGACTTTTAATTTTTCCGTCAAAAACTTTTCTGCACCTGCTTCAATAAATCCTGTCTTGTCATATTCATTTGCCTTTTCATCCTCATAAAATATATTATATATTCCTGAAGTCAAATTTGCACAATGTTTCCAATCTAGTTCAAAAGGCTCAGAAACATTCATTCCAAGATAGTCTTTCAAATACACAATTGTTTCCAAAAATAAATCGGCTGAAAATCTACCAACATTATTTATTTTTTCTACTCCATTATGTATATTTTTATATGTTTGAACTGAATCCTTAGTAATAAACTTTTCAACCCATTCCCAATATTTTTCATTTGTTTCCTTGTTAAAATCCTGCATAAGAATTGGAAACAAATCATTGTTCTTATTATATTTTTTAGCAGAACCAAAATTGAGCCTGTCTTTATATTCTATCCAAAATTGTCCATAATCGGTTATTTTATTTTTTATAAAATCCATTAAAAACAAAACTGTAATTTCATTATAGGTAACAGAAAGCAACCAACAGATTAAGATTACATCATCAAAAGACAATTTATGAGCCTTAATATATTCACCTAAAAATCTGAAATGAATCTCAGGAACAGCATGCTGATATTCAACAAATTTTTTTAATCTAAAATCATCGTGATTATCATTTGGAATATTATACAAATCAACCATTTTAATCATCCAAATAAAAATCCTGCAACTTGACCAATTTCTCAAGTT
>CALAVA010000204.1 GCA_937892025.1 uncultured Bacteroidales bacterium | reverse complement strand
CCCAATCCCCAATCCCCAATCCCCAATCCCCATTCTATTTTTCTTAAATAATTAAAATATTGTTTTTAATAAAATATTTTTGCATTAAAATATAATTTAAAAACGTATTAAAATTAAATAAAGAAATGTTAGACCACATAATGAACAATACATTTATCGCATAAATCAAAATCGCATTGAATACATCTAAATCTTGGTTTATGCGAACTAAAGAATTTTTCTTTTGAATAACAACCATGTTCTAACCTTCTTCCATCACAAAACCAATCCAAAGATTTCATATATTTCATTATATGTGGATGACAAGTTGTCATGCAAGTTTCTCCCAATTCAAATTGAATTTTTTTTTTCTCTATTTTTTTATCCTTTATAAATTTTAAAGCCAACTCCAAATGATATTTATCGTTTGATTTTTCATGTTCCAATACTTTACTAGATTCTTCTATAAATTCACATCCTATAGTTTTATATTTACATTCTTTATAGCCTAATTTACATTCATTTAAGTGTGCCTCTAAATCAACCCACATTCCTTTCCATTCACAATTATATGGACATTTAATTAATAGATTTTTGAAACTTTTATAAAAAATTTTATTTTCTTTTTTTATGTCTCTTGCCTTTAATTCTGCAATATTACATATGGGACATCCTTTTTTTTCTTCATTAAATTTTTTAAGACATTCTTCACAAATTAGATAACCACAACAAATAGTTTCATTTGCTTTTTCAAAACTTGGTATTAATCCACAAGAAATACAAAAATTTGATGAATTGAATTTTTTCAATAAAATCATTTCAACTTTAGGCATAGGTGGAAAATTTAAAGGAGGAAAGATAGCATGGGGAGAAGAAAGAGTTTGGATAACTCCATCATCCGTACAAGTTGAAAATCCCAATGTCGAAAATACATTCATTAATAGAAGTAATTTCTCTATTCATGGAGGTTCAATACCAGGCAGTGCAGGCTGCATTGATTTACATAAAAATGCAACTGCTTTTTTCAATAAATTAAGTAAGTCTAATTATTCTATTATTAAACTTCGAGTTAAATATTAATATTATGAATACTTTTCTTCATATTAAGTCATACATTGTATTCTTTTTGAGCGTGTTTTTTATATTACTCTATATATCGGATATTGTTGGATTTTATAACGATATGGAAACCTATTATAATGTTTATCATATAGAACAAGAAAATGTTCAATGGAAATATCGCAACAACTTTAATTTTATATTCTCAATTATATTGAATGTTATCGTACTATTAATTTACTCTTTACTAAATCTCTTTTATTTGATAAAGAGAAGAAAACAGACTCTCTTAATTATATCGTTATTTGAGTTTGTTTTCATTATACTAATTATATCACACTTTTTAAATTGGCATATTTCTGGCTATGATATCTTTTAATAATCATAGATTTTTTGAAGATTGGTATAGAGATTCAGAAAATAATATCCGATGGACAGATTTTACTTCAAAAAAAGATTTTGAAAGTTCTAGAGTACAAGGAACTTATCTTGGGAAAACATATCTTGACCTTGAAAACAATTTATACTATAGCCTATTTGGGCAAATTGTAAGTGCTAACTCAAAAAATGGGAAAATTACTCAGAAAATAGATGAAGCTTTTATAAATTATGCAAATTATCTTGATGATTTAAAAAATAATAACCTGAATAATAACCCATTTGATGCTGAATGGCATGATCCCATACAAAAAAGTACAGATTTTTCCAATGTACTACCATTTATTCGTAAATTTGCTACTACGAGTGAAAATCAACATTATCCAAATGAAATGGGAAAATATGCAGATAAAGCGGATATTTATTTCATAGTAACAGGAGAACGAATGGATGGTAAATTTCAAGAATTCAATGTTTTCAATCAAATAGGAGGAAATAATGGATATTTTTCCATTACTGGTAAAATGTTAACGATTTATAATGATAAAGGCCGCCTACCTAATCATATCGTAATACTTAATTTTAAAGACGCACAAAACATCAATGAATTTAAAAATAGATTTTACAAATTATTTCAAAGATAAATTTATGAAGAAACTCTTTGTTTATATATTATTTTTCTTTTTACTGATACCTCATAACATTATATACGCACAATCTAATCCTTTATCATATAAAGAATTCAAAAAATTAGATAAAAAGTTAGATGGAAGTATCTCTTATTATCTATTTTCTTATTTTTTATCAAATTATTCAAATAATTTAGATTTTTCTACAGATATTGATGAATTTTTTAATTTTAATGATGATGATGGGCAATTTATTCCGTTACTAATACAACAAGTTTTGCAAGCAAATAAACAAGCATTTCAAATAAAACAAACAGACTCTAATTGTTATATATATTATGATGGACATTGTATTATGGGTCTATCTCCTCCATTAAGTTGCGATGCAATTACTATTAGAATGAGAAACATGGTAAAAATGTATGATTTAAATGGGGATTGTATTTATAATGAGATATATATAGATTCTTTTAGAAATGAACTTTCAAAAGTATATAAGGTATGTAAATGTAGAAATTTTGTTAGAGTTCCTTTTACGAAAGATACAACATATTCTTACTTTTCTATCGTAATTCCATATCAATATGACACAACCAATGGTTTGACTATTCATAAAATTTGTTCCCAAGATTATATGTTTACTACAAACTATTATACGCAACTATTGTACTCGTTGGCTGAAGATTTTTGTAAAAAATACAATTTAAGCAAGATAATATTTACTGCTCTATTATTAAAAGAGAATGAATAATAATCCATACATCCAAAACCCTGAAAACCCTCTAAATTATAATAGGTATTCCTATTGCTTGTTCTCGCCAAACCAATATGTGGATCCGAGTGGATTGCTGATAGATGAATGGGAAATTAATCGCTTTGGAAAAATTGTAAATCATATTGTAACCGACAAACATGATGCTTTCTATATGGTTGACGATGAAGGGAATAGAATTGAAGGTGAAGAGTTAATATTTCCTTATGGAACCATAGAATCTTATATTAAGAGAAATTATTCTTACAAAAATCAAAATGATACCTATGACGTATTTCAAATGCGAGGTGATGACAATGGTAAAAAACTTTTTGAGTTTTTAGCAAATGCAGTAGTTGAACAAGGAATAGAAGTTTCCCATATAAAAAGTGGTATAGAGGGGGAAAAAGGTCTAAATTTTGTGTCTACTGCACACTTTAAGCCTATTACAGAAGTTAAAGAAGATGGGTTAGTTCATCGTATTGCCTCAGAACCTAGTTTGTCTTATTTATGGAATGGGCGATTACAATATGGATATACTATCAGAGAAATAAATCATAGTCATCCATTATCAGCTGAACCGAGTGATAGTGATTTGCGATTTACCAGTCGAATAAGGCAAATCTACTCTGATATAAAAAAAACACAAGCACCAAACTTTAGTATATTCTATGTTAAAGAAAACAGGTATATACCATTCTAAATAATTATCAATTATGAGACAATTATTCATATTAGTATGCTTTATGTTCCCGCTATTTGTACAGTCACAAGTCGTTTCATGTAGCAAGACCGAGTTGAAGAGTACAAAAAATGATAGGTGGGAAAGGGTAAATTATAAGTTGCGTATATACGAGTTCGCAGATTCTAATATGCTAAGAGAAACCATGCACATCCTTTTGTTGAATCCTCAAGTAGATAGTATTCGCATAACAAGTCAAAAGGTAACGTTTATTATGAATATGTCTTTTGAGCAATGCAATCAGGATACAATAAATTGTCGTGTGTTATACTATGACCTACCATATATGTTAGAAGACCTGAAAGGATGTTGTTTAATAGCGGGGTACTATGTTCAAATATCTGGAATTGTGCCTTGGTTCTTGACGCCGACAAAAAACACTGTTTCGTTTTCTTATTTAAGTCACAAGATTAGCCTTTGTAACTATGGTGAAAAGAGGTATGAAATAGAAGAAATGGGAGATGATAGTGTGCCACAATGGCACTTAACTTTTTTCGACAAAAAGGTTCGTTTGCTAAAATACATTGGAATAGATAGCACACATTCTATACAACGACTACCAAAGTGAAGAATATTTTTCATACGACCCTTAGACCGTCTTACATTCGATGGAAGAATGAACGTGAAACACATGCTGGTTTCATTTGGCAATATATCTTTTAATGTAATAGTTTCTGTAACGCATCCACATGCTGTAAACGAGGTACTGCCTATTAACGATAGTGTCATCTCTGCGGACCAATGTGACATTACTTACAACATTTTTGACAAGACAAACACAATAACAGAAGAAAACTTACGTTATACTATTGATTATTATGCAAATAGACAACGTTCCAAAACTAAACTTTACCAAGATAACCTATTGATGGAAGAGAAAATTTATTGTGGCAGGGAGTATGAGAAGGATCTCACTACCAACACCCACTACAATTATATATATGTAGGCAATGAACCCATAGCGGTATATATACAAAATGATAGCAATAAGTTGTACTATTTGTATACCAATCACAACGGGAGTATAGAAAAGATAACAAATTCTGATGGAGATGTGGTAGATGCTATGACCTATACTCCATTTGGCAAGCGGAGAATGTCTGCAAACTGGCACTACAACGACACTGCCCAACACCTCATAGACCGCGGTTTTACCGGGCAACAGCATTTGGATAGGTTTAACCTTATCAACTTTAACGGCAGAATGTTCGACCCCATTTTGGCTCATTTTCTCTCCCCAGACCTATACATCCAAAACCCTGAAAACCCTCTAAATTATAATA
>CALAVA010000203.1 GCA_937892025.1 uncultured Bacteroidales bacterium | reverse complement strand
ATCAACATAAAAAACGAAGAAGAAATTGATATGGATGCTATATATGATTATGCTTCCATGTATGATTCATATTACAAGTTATTATGCTTAGCTTCTACCTTTGCAGCACCATGCTATCAGGATAAATCAGAAAACAAGATATTTACTGCTATAGGTTTAATAATCACGGATATTATCGGAGACAACAATTGTTTTATGGATGAGAATATGGTTTCTTGTTGTTATATCATGAAGGGAGATGCTTATTTTTACCGCTATAAAATTGAAGAGGGTGATTTCTCAGAATATATCGGATTGGCAAGTATTCTTAAGAGATGATGAAGCTGAATTGTCTGTTTAAATAGCTACTAATTAAATATTGCTTAATAACATCTAATAGGCCAGTGTGCAAAATTTTGAACGTTGGTTTTGTTATTTTATGGCAACAACAAAAAACAAAAAAAAAGCGACAACTGAAAAACAAAGTATAAGTTGGGCACCGGGCATGCCTTTTGGTAAGATAAATTATATTTTGATGCTTGTCGGCATTGTATTATTAACAATAGGATATATCTTACTTTCAGGAGGTGGCACAGACGACCCTTCTCAATTTAGTGAAGCCATTTTTGACACAAGGCGTTTAATTATCTCTCCCATAATCTTAGTTTTAGGGTTTGTTGTGGAATTTTTTGCTATTATGTTGAAATTTGACAATAAAGAAAAAGAAACTACACCAACAACAACTAAATAATGTCCATAATAGAAGCCTTTATTTTAGGTATCATTCAAGGGCTAACAGAATTTTTGCCGGTTAGCAGTAGTGGGCATTTGACCATTTTTGGACATTTGTTCGGTTTGTCTGGTGAAGAAAATCTAACTTTTACTGTTTTGTTGCACGTGGCAACCGTATGCAGTACATTGTTGGTTTTGTGGAAAGAAATTGTATGGATTTTTAAAGATATTTTTTCCAAACAATCGTGGAAAACATACAAAGATTTAAACGATGGAACAAAATATGCCATCAATATTCTTATTTCTATGATTCCAATAGCAATTGTCGGCTTTTGTTTTAAAGATAAAGTGGAAGAGATTTTTGGGTCAGGATTGCTTATCGTAGGTATTATGTTGTTTGTTACGGCCTTGCTGTTGGCGTTTTCTTATTTTGCCAAACCAAGACAAAAAGAACATATTTCGGGTTGGCATGCTTTTATTATTGGTATTGCTCAAGCCATTGCTGTATTACCGGGATTAAGCCGTTCTGGTTCAACAATTGCCACGGGTTTATTACTCGGAAACAAAAAAGAAAAATTAGCTCAATTTTCATTTTTAATGGTTATTCCTCCCATACTCGGAGAGGCACTATTAGATGTTAAGAAAATTTTCGAAGTGGGTTTTACTACAGCAATGAACAATATTTCAATACTATCTGCAATAGTAGGTTTTGTAACAGCATTTGTTGTAGGTTGTTTGGCCTGCAAATGGATGATAAATATTGTCAAAAAGGGAAAATTGATATATTTTTCTATCTATTGTGCTTGTGTTGCCATTGTAGCCTTGGTATTACATTTCGGCATGTAATACCAAACTCGTGTAAAAGGTTTATTTTTTGTTACTTGAAAATAAAAAGAGTAAACAGAGTTTCAGATGATAAAAAATTAGGAATAAGAAAAATACTGAATAATTAATAATCAAAATGAAGAAAGTATTTTTTTTAATGCTGGCAAGTTTATTGGTTTTTACGGCTTGCAAAAAGGAGTTTACGATAACAGTTAAAAGTAACAATGAAGAATGGGGTAGTGTAATAGGCGGTGGCACTTTTGCCAAAGGCACAGAAATAGAAATAAAAGCAAGCCCAAAAGCGGGTTATAAATTCACAAAATGGGACGATGATAACACTGACAATCAGCGTACTATAGTAGTGAAAAAGGATGCAAGCTATACAGCCATTTTTGAAAAAGCGTCAGGCGGTGGTGGCGATGAACCCGGTGGCGGTGGAGATGACCCTGTACAAGAAGAATTTTCTGTTTCAAATACGACAAAAGTGTTGTTTTCTCCCGGCAATTTGCAGTGGAGTGCAACTAATGGCGGTAATTCAGCCACCACGCACACCGTAGCAGGTGGTGGCACTGCGGAGGGGACATGGCGTTTCGCACCCAACCAGTGGGATACCATTGGAGCCAATAATGAGAATATTTCTTCCACGTATAGTGGCTGGATAGACCTCTTTGGTTGGGGAACAAGCGGATACAACAGTAAATATCCATACATGACAAGCACAACAAACAGTGACTATGGCAATGGCACTAATAACATTTCGGGTACAAACTACGATTGGGGCGTTTATAACGAAATTTACAATTCCAAGACCCAAACTACCGATGCACCCGGCACATGGCGTACTCTCACAAAAGATGAGTGGAATTATCTTATAAACAGCCGTACAACATCTTCAGGCATACGTTATGCCAAGGCTACGGTGAATGGTGTGGCAGGTCTCATACTTGTTCCTGATAGTTGGAGTACATCTACCTATAATTTGAATAGTACCAACACTACTGGTGCCTCCTATACCACCAATGTCATCACTTCCGCCCAATGGACTACTTTGGAGAATGCAGGTTGTGTATTCCTTCCCGCCGCCGGCTACCGCTACGGTACTTCGGTCTACAACGTTGGTTCCGGCGGCGGCTACTGGTCGGCCACGTACCACAGTAGCTACTATGCGTACTACTTGTACTTCCTCAGCGGGGATGTGAACGCCACCGACTACTACCGCTACTACGGTCGATCTGTCCGCCTCGTCCGCTCTGCCGAGTAATTCTCCCTTGCAGGACAGGAGAGAACAGCGTAAGTGGCTGCTTATTTTTATTAAAATAAGAGGGAAATAGGACATATTGTTTTGAGTAAGGTTTTCAAAAAAATGTATGTTTGTGATTTAAAAATATGGTTTTAAAATTTTTTAGGAATATTGGATTTGTTTGTTTAGCAGGTTTGCTTTTGTTTTACAGCATAGGCTTTTGCGTGCAAGTAAACACTTGTGGAGTATGCCGTTCAGCAACTTGTTCTGTGCTATCCTATATAGTCTCACAAACGGGGAACGAGCAAAAAGACGCTTGTTGTTCTAAAAAAAATGGAGAAAATATTGGTGTTTGCTGCAAAAAAAATGATACACAAAATTGTTCGACAAATTGTTGCAACGAAAATTGGGTACAATACTTGTTAGATGCTTTTACGAAACAGAAATGTTGTTCTTCTGTTGTTAAAATCTATAAAATCAGTGATTTTTATTTCTCTTGGAAAATGGGTTTAGAGATTCCTTATCTTTATACATCCATCTTGTGTTGTAGAGCCGATTTTCTAAACTTACATTTGTTGCCAATCAATTCGGATTTGGCGTGGCGATTGCCAAAAGCATTTTCGCCTCCACCATTTGATTCTAAAATATTTCGCTCTTTGATTCATCAATTTGTTTTTTACGCATAATTGACACATTTTTCTGCAACAATAGTGTGAAAAGATTTTATTGCCCGATGTCGGAGCAAATCTTTTCACCCTTGTATTATGGTCTTTTTAAGGTGAGTACAACAAATCACCATAATTGCTTTGTTTAATGTAAAATAAAAAAAAGAAAAATGTGTGTAAAAAAAGTTTATATATTGTTATTGTGCTTTTTATCAGCATCAATTCTGTGTTCGCAGACGCTGACAGGTAGTGTATATGGGCTAAGTTCAGAGGGTGAGAGTCCTTTAGAGGGAGTCAATTTGTTGTGGTTGGGGACTTCTGTTGGCACAACCACAGATGAAAAGGGTAATTTTTCGCTATCCAAAGTGCTAACAACAAACCAACTTGTGGTGCGTTATGTAGGATTTCAAAAAGATACTTTGACCATTGATAGCAAAGACAATCACATAAAGATAGTCTTAACTTCTTCTCAAGAGTTGCAGGCTGTAACGGTTTCATCTATGGATGGGGTTTATATTTCTTCCAAACCCATTCTTACGCAAGTGATAACGACAGAAGGTTTGCGAAGGGCGGCTTGTTGCAATTTGTCAGAAAGTTTTGAAAGCACGGCCTCCGTAGATGTTTCTTATACTGATGCTGTCAGTGGTGCCAAACAGATACAAATGTTGGGTTTGGCAGGCATATATAGTCAGATGATGTTAGAAAATACACCCTATATACGTGCTATGTCTATCCCTTTTGGCTTAATGTATGTGCCGGGAGCTTGGATGGAGTCTATTAGCATTTCCAAAGGCACTTCATCGGTCATCAATGGATATGAATCTATTACAGGACAAATTGATATAGGCTATAAAAAACCAGAAACATCAACAGAAAAATTGTTTCTCAATATGTTTCTCAATTCCATGTTAAAAACAGAGGTGAATGCCAATGCAAATTTTGAAGTCAATGAACAGGCTCAAACTATGTTGTTAGCCCATGTTGAAAATCAAGCGATAAAACTTGACCACAATCATGATGGTTTCACCGATGTACCTTTGAATACTCAAGTGAATGTAATGAACCGCTGGGATTATGATGTACCACAAAAGATGGAGGGAAGAATAATGGCCAGTTATCTTTATGACACTCGTCTTGGTGGACAAATGGCTTTCAAGCGTGGGCAAACAAGAGATAGCACAGCCTACGGATTAGGGGTGGACAACCATAAAGTCAATCTTATCGCCAAAAATGGCATTCTGCTCAATGGAGAAAATGAAAGTATCGGAACAATAGCCGCTTTTACCTTTAACGATTACAAGGCCTTTTATGGTTTTAGAGATTATAAAGCCAGACAAATAAGTGCTTATGCCAATGCTTTTTATGAAAATTTTCTTGACAAAAAAAATAGACATAAAATAGATGCCGGAATGAGTTTTCAAATAGACGACATCAACGAACAATTTGAAAATAATAGTTTGCAAAGAACGGAAATAGTGCCGGGTATTTTTGGACAATATAGTTTTATCCTTGACGAAAAATTTATTGCCGTTGCGGGTTTCAGATTGGATTACAACACCGTTTTTGGTTTATTGTGGACACCTCGTTTGCATTGTAAATGGCAAATGGCAAAAAATTCCTCCTTGCGTCTGTCAATAGGGAAAGGCTATCGCTCTGCTAATATATATATTGAAAATACGGCTTTAATGGCAAGTGTAAGGCAGTTTGTGGTGGAAGAAAATCTAAAAATAGAAGAAGCCTATAATATGGGGGCAAGTTTTACACAAACTTTCAAAATTAATGGCAATGAGTCTTCTTTTAGTGTAGATTATTTTTATACCACTTTCCAAAATCAAGTGATTGTGGATATTGATAGAAATCCCCAAATTGTCTATTTTTATAATCTACACGGAAAATCATACGCTCATGCGGCTCAAGTAGATTTGACCTTGTCGCCTTTAAAACGCTTTGAGATTATGTTAGCCTATCGTTTTAATTATACGGTAGAAACCCAAGATAATAAATTGAGAGAAATACCGTTACAAAGTAGGCATAAGGCTATTTTAAATTTAAATTATGCTACTAAATTTGAACGTTGGAAGTTTAATGTTACTTTGCAGTTGCATGGCAAATCTCGCTTGCCAGACGATTCTTCGTTGCCAGAAAACTTGCGTTGGGGTACCTATTCGCCAACTTTTCTGACAATGAATGCACAAATTTCTAAAAAATTCAAATCTTGGGAAGTCTATCTTGGTGCAGAAAATATGACCAACTATACGCAAAAAACTCCTATTGTAGATGCCCAAAATCCTTTTGGCAACTATTTTGATGCCTCAGTCGTTTATGCTCCCATAACAGGAGCAATGGTCTATATAGGTGCTCGATATGTTTTAAAAGATTTATAATCAACAAAATAAGTATAACAAAAAAATAATAATCATGAAAAAAGTAAAGTTTTTAATCACAATGACTTGTTTGATATCCTTGACCATCTTGGCTGCCCAAACAACAGAAAACAAACAGAATAAATTTAAAACTGTTGTTTTTCAAGTAAATGCAACTTGTATGTCTTGCAAAAACAAGATAGAAAGCCATATCGCTTACGAAAAAGGTGTAAAAGATGTGAATGTGGATTTGCAAACCTCACAAGTAACTATTGTTTACAATCCTCAAAAAAACACAGCAGAAAACTTGCAAAAGGCTATTCAAAAATTGGGTTATACAGCCCAAACACCATCGTGTTGCCAAAAGAATAATTCGTCTGGAGTAAAATGCACGACAGACAAAAAATAAGCCTAAAAGCCTTATTGCTTTAAGCCTCTGCTATTTAAGTAGAGGCTTTTTGTTTTTGACAAAAACATTTCACCAATAAGGTGGTTTTGTCCCCAATTGACAAGGGAAAAGTGGAAAACTTATACTTGGAGATTTTTTGCTTTTTTTAATTCGGCAATAGGTAAAAATTGTATTTTTGCAAATCTTTTTGTATTGGAAATATCATAATTCAAATAACTAAATTTCAAAAGTATGAAAAAGGTAAGTTTATTATTTATGCTTTTCCTTGCCATCGGTTTTTCAAAAGCTCAAAACTTTTATGAGGGCTGGGAAACGTACAACCACAACATCAAATTAAGTAATTGGACTGTGAATGACAAGATTACTTTGCGTGCGGCTTGTGCCGATGCGGCCAAAGGGTGGGTTATTAATGTAGCTGGTAACCAGATTTTGGGTTTGGGTATTTC
>CALAVA010000202.1 GCA_937892025.1 uncultured Bacteroidales bacterium | reverse complement strand
CTGAGGACAAATAAAAGACACAGTAGTTGTTGTCGGAAGGCGAAAAAGGCATTTTGATACTAAACAACCATTGTTGGTTTGTCGATAAAGGCGTAATAGGTGTGGAAATATAACTTATGCCTGCTGAGGAAGCGGACAATTGTAGTTGTTGAGCAGTATTGACTAAAAAATGACTTGTATTACCTGACCATGTGGGATTATGTTCCAATTCTCCATCAGAAAAATCATCAAATATTTGTCCATAGATGGGCAACGTCAAGCAATATAAAAATAATAAACAAAAAAATCGTTTCATCTTCAGTTTTTCATGGTGAGTTCCAAAAGTATCATTTTTTTTTCAAATATGTCTAAAAAAAATGTACTTTTGCACATCACATATAACATAGAGATGACAGAGAAAATGATTGTTTGGGTTGCAGTGTTGGCTTTTTCTTGTTTTTCATGCGGACACCAATC
Source organism: uncultured Bacteroidales bacterium (assembly GCA_937892025.1). GTDB lineage: Bacteria > Bacteroidota > Bacteroidia > Bacteroidales > WCHB1-69 > UBA1205. The sequence goes on along the minus strand of CALAVA010000202.1, from coordinate 13,661 downwards.
ACAAGAAAATAAAACTTCAGAACAGCAACAAGGTGTACAAGTTGTAAAAGATGAGTATGGTATTGTGGAAATTAAAACAGAAGAAGATTTTAGAACAACAGTTGCTATGCCTGAACATTGGGATTCTATAAAATATCAACAAGATAAGCCTTGTATTATAGATTTTTATGCCACATGGTGTGCTCCATGCAAGCAGTTAGCACCCATATATGAAAAATTGGCTCAGGAATATATGGGTAAAATTGTTTTTTATCGTATAGATGTAGATGTCTTACCTAATCTCTCTTTGACACTTGGTATTGAAGGTATGCCAACATTGTTGTTGTTTAAAAAAGGTCAGAATGAGCAAATGTTAGGTTTTTTGGGACAAGAAACTGAAAACCAATTAAGGCAAAAATTAGATAATCTTTTGGTTAAATAAATTATATGTCAGATATTGTTTATCATCAAGCCAAGGTAACCGCTGTGGCAAGTGATGCGGTGGATGTCTTATTAGAAAAGGGAAGTGCTTGTGCTACTTGTTATAATAGGGGAGCCTGCTCGTCTTTGGATAATAAAAATGTGGTTTATCATATTGAAACAAAAAACGCTCAAAATTTTTATGTCGGAGAAATGGTTACCATTGGCATTTCTGTCAATAGTGGATTAAAAGCAGTTGTATTAGCCTACATTATACCTTTGATTTTGTTGTTGGTGGTGTGTTTTCTCTTGCAAATTTGGATAAAATCAGAATTGTGGCAGATTCTTATTACTTTAGGTGTTATCGTTGTTTATTATGTCTTGTTGGGGACACAAAAACATAGGCTCAATCAGAAATTTACCTTTACAATAGATAAGTTACAATAGTTTTATTTTGAGTATTTTGTTGGTCTGTTTGCCAACTTTAAAACGATTGTCGCTTTTCATGCCTATTATCCATACAATGTCGTTTTTTGCATTGCAAAGCAATTGCACCGATGTCTTTTCCACAGAAGATAATTTGTTGTCTGTAAAAAAATCACTGAGTTTCTTTTTCCCAATTCCGTTTAGGGGATAAAAATAGTCACCATGCTGCCATGTGCGTATATATAACGGAAATTCCAATTTGTCTATATCACAATAAATCACAGATTTGTTCGTGTTAGAAAATATGTCTTCTTGACATTCGTTTGCAGAAAATTCTTCAAAATATAGATTGTCAATTCTTAGTGGTGTCTTTGCTAATTGTTCTATTTTTTTTGTAACCTTGTTCGGCTGTTGATGTGGATAAATTCTAATTTGGTTTCTTGTTTTAATGATTTTGAAATCTTGTGTATCAAAATGTTTTTCTTCGGTACTATGCAAATGTTGCATTATTTGTTGAACTTGCGTATAATTTGCACCATATTCGCATAATATTTCATAGAGATAGGTTGTAGCAAAATGCAATGGTGCTATCTTGTCTATGTTAATAGCCTTGTAGTCTTTTTCATGAATGAGTAATTGGTTGCTAATATCTTGTATGTGAGATTTATATATGTTTTCTTGTTGTTCCAAAATGTGAATGGTATTGAGCATTTGTGCTTTGACATTTTTGTTCAATTGTTCAAAGGCAGGAATAATATGCAAGCGAATATAATTACGGAGAATACTATCGTCAAGATTGGTTTTGTCTTCGTGATATTTGATGTGATTTTGTAGAGCATATTGGATAATTTCATTTTTGTCGCAAAAGAGCATAGGGCGAATAATATGGCCTTGTTTGGCTTTTATGCCGCGTAGCCCAGACAAACCTGTTGTTCGCATCATATTGAGAAAAAATGTTTCCAAAACATCATTCTGATGATGAGCAGTCGCTATGAGCGTATAATGATGTGTTTTGAGTAAGTACTCAAACCAATTGTATCTCAAATCACGTGCTGCCATTTCTATAGAAATGCCTTGTTGTTGGGCATATTTTTTGGTATCAAAAGTTTGTGTAAACAATTCAATATGATGTTGTTGAGCAAAATTTTGTACAAATTGTTCATCATCTATAGAATCTTGCCCACGTAATTGAAAATTGCAATGGGCAATCGCAAACTGAAAATCGGTTTGCATAAACAAATTGAGCATAACCATAGAATCTACGCCACCACTAACAGTTAGTAAAACGCGGTCAGAAGGGCATAGCAAGTGTTGATTGCCTATAAAAGTGAGAAATCGATTTAACATAATGCAAAGATAACTAAAATTTATAAACTAAAACCTCATTATTCTTGTTTGACAAAAAGGACTTTTAGCTTGGAAACTTCAGTCTCGGTGTGGCTTGTAGGGTTAAGTTTGTTTAGGTGTATTCTAAACTCTTTTTGCCCTTGTTCTTCTTTTTGAATTTCTTCACAATATACCAATAAGTTGTCCCCAAAATGACATTCTGTTTGATACGCAATTTCTAATCTACAAATAGAGTAGTTTTTGTGAAAATCCATATCCCAAATATCTAACACATGGTCAATATATTTAATGCTGTTAAAATGTCCATTGCTGTCGCAATCGCTATAGCGTATAGTAAATTGTTGGACACATTTACTATTGGGATTGGTTTTCCAATTGGAATAGCCTGCAATAGGACACGCTTTTGAATTTTCTATATAATTGCTAATACTGCCATCGCGGACAAGAAGCATATCGGTGGGGTGCCGTGAAATGGTGTCTATCATTGACCATATTGAACGACAATAGCCTAATGCCTGACCATGATGATTGACAATGGCAAAATTGCGTGCCGTAAAATGGTGCATTACGCTTTCTACCCATGTCTCTATACAAAATTCATCATAGGCTTGAGGTAAGTGAAATATTTCTAAGACCAAGCGGGACAAAACCCACGTTTTGTTGATGCTTTTTAGATAGTTCATACCAAATTGCCGTTCGGTGGAATGCATATCTGCTGCACGAAGTAGGTCATGACAGAGGGTGCTTAAAAATAAATTTTGGTTTATATCACAATGAACGGCTTCGGCTGAAAAAATATACCTGCCGATTTTATGAATAGTTGTTTCCATCTCTTTTGTTAGATTAAATGATTACGCTTTTTTTGTAGAAAGATTTATCAATTCCTGATACATTTGCATTAATTTTGCAACACAATCTGATTCAGTCATATGTTTCCAATCAAATCCATATGCTTCCATAACAGCAATGTCATTCTGTTGATGTGCTTTTCGTAGTTCAACAGGCATTGTTAATTCATCATATAAATCAGCCAATGAACTATTAGGATATTTTTCCCTTGCAGCCAATATCATTCGAGCAGTTTTTTCAATTTTCTCTTTTTGTTCTTTTGTTGGATTAGGCCATGGAAAACTATTATATAAAGTTGGAGAATATCTAAAGTCACTTTTAAGTCTACCGCAAAGTGTCTTTACCCATGCCATATGAACATTTGATTCAAGAATACCAAACAAATATATGTCGTTAGTTTCTGCTGTCATAACGGAATTACTTGCTATTACGTCTTTGCACATAAATCCCATAGGTATATATTTTCTTGATGAACTTGATGTTTCTGGAATTAGAATATAATTTTTATTTGGTTGTCTTATTTGAGAAAATAACATTGGAATTTTAGCTTGTTCTTTTACAGCTTTTGTAGGAGATTCAATCCTCGTTTTTGCTACTATTTCCAAACGATGCTTAATTTCTTGAATATTTCTATAATCAGATGGATTTGCATTAACAAACCATAAACAGTATCTCTCAATTTTATTTATAAATTCTTTTGCACCTATATATTGTTTAATATATTTCTTGAGAGTTGGATATTTTTTTTCGAGTTGGTCTTTCTCTTCTAAAGTTAAAATTAATCCTCCTCCATCCCATGGTTTATTTCCTTGAGTCAACTTAGGTAAATTGTCTGGATTTTTTGTCCTAGATTCAATATAAAAGTTTTTATATCCAATTAAGTATCCATTAATATTATCAACTTTTTTTGCTATTCCATTATCGTACAAAATCTTTTCTAGCTTTTCATTTTTACTGAATCCTATAATAACACAATGAACATGAGCCTTTAGACTAGCTTCACTATCCCATATAAATGTTCTATATGCAAAATTAATAAATGTACCATTAAGAATACTTTCCCATAATGGTTTAACTTGCTCCCCTTGGGTAATTGAATTAGTAGAAACAAATGCTACATTTATATTTGTATTATTTATATAGTCATTTGCTTTTTTATACCAACATGCTACATAATCTAATTTCCCAGATTTTTCTTCACCAAAAACTAATTTTTTATCCTCTCTTTGCTCAATTTCTTTTGATTTAATTGAACTACCTACAAAAGGTGGATTACCCATTATATAATTACACTTTGTATTAGGAACAACATCATTCCAATCAATTCTTAAAGCATTAGCTTCCACTATGTTTTCGTATGTTTCAAGTGGTAAAAAATCACCAATATTAGACATTGTAGAAATAATTTTTTTAGTTTCATTCCACATTTGTGCTTCTGCTATCCATAAAGCTGTTTTAGCAACTTTAACTGCAAAATCGTTTATTTCTATACCATAAAATTGTTGAATAGATACTTTAATAATTCCAGACATATCTAACATCATCATACCATGACTCATTACTTCTAATGCTTCATTTTCTAATCTTCTAAGTGATAAATAAGTTTCAGTTAAGAAATTACCTGAACCACAGGCTGGATCTAAGAAAGTAAGTGATGAAATATAATTTTGAAATTCAGTTAATTTTTCATTTCTTGTTTTCTCATTTTTATAACTTTCTGCTTCATTTAATTTATCTCTTAATTCATTTAAAAATAATGGATCAATTACTTTATGTATATTTTCAATTGAAGTATAATGCATTCCGCCACTTCTTCTAGTATCTGGATTTAATGTTGATTCAAATACTGCGCCAAATATAGTTGGTGATATTTCTGACCAGTCAAATTCATCTGATGCTTTAGCAAGCAATGTATTTTTTATTTCTTCAGTAAATTTAGGTATTTCGATATTTTCATTTGAAAATAAGCCACCATTAACATATGGAAATTGATTTAAATCATCTTCTAAATAAGGATCACGCTTATCAAGTGGTGTATCTAATATTCTAAATAACTTAATTAAATTTTCTCTCATTAAAGTTAAGTCATTATATTTCGCTAAATAATCATGAAATACATTTTTTCTTCCAAATAATCCAGCATCTTCTGCGTACAAGCAAAATACTAATCTTACACATAATTCATTTAAATCTTTTTGTGATTGTTCATTTTCAATATCTCGATATTCTTTTGAAAAGGCATCATATAGTTTTCCAACTAATTCACCAGCTTTAAAAGATAATTCTTCTTCTTTTTTTAGATGCTCATTTTTGGTATCTACTAAGAATGATAAACGATAATATTCTTTTCCTAAATCTTTTAATAATATTTCTTCTGGTTCTCCATTTGGATTATTCATATCATATACTAGAAAAGATTTAAAATTACATGTAACTATCCATCTTGGTCTATTATCATATGCAAGTTCTGCGGAATATCTTTTAGCTTGTTGAAATGGATTTAATAAAGAACCATCAGATTGTTTTATTGCTTTTCTTAAATCTTTATCAATTGATTTTTGTTCAATTAAAACTTTTGTCTTATCAATAAATCCATCAATAAAACCTGTTGCTTTATCAATATGAACAGTATCTTCAAAATGAATAAAGAAGGCTGCATTACTTACTCCTAATACATTTTCAAGTAAATCAATCCAATATTTTTGAGATTCACCTTTCTCATAACCTTTATCTTTCCATCTTATAGAAAACTCTTTAGCTGCTTTCTTTTGTTCCAAATCAGTCATTATGATATGATTTATTTTTTTACAAAAGTACAAAATTCGTATAGAAATAATGAATTTTGTAAAAAATATTATTAAAATTGAAGTTGTTTATTGGCTATTTAAACGATAGATTTTCAACAAAAATTTACCATCCATGCGTTTATTTTAATTTTATAAATTGTTGTTTTTGGTTGGTGATAGCAAACAATCGCAACAAGATGATTAATAATATAGGTAAAATAGCTATATTAAATTGTTGAGGAAAAAGCCCAAAACAGCCAAAAGCACTTATAATACATAAAGCATACATACCGCTAATCCAAATAGGTGTTTTTTTTAACCTTGTCAGTAGCACTATTGCTAATGGATTTGCCCATAAGAGATTGAAATTGTCCTTGGTGGCATAATGGTCAGAAAAAAACCACAAAAATATTAACAATATGGCTAAGATAGTCAAAATAAAAAACAACACAATATCAAATATTTTTGCATAAAAACCTTTTGTTAATTCCATCAAAGTCAGCAATACAGTAAGCACAAATATTGTCCAAAACAATAGATTTGGTGTAATCCATGCTTTGTTTGGTGGCGGGAGCGTTTGTACACAATGTTGTTTTTTTTCTGTTACCAATCCTCCTTTTTTTCCGGCATAGACTAAGGTGTCAATTTGGTTTTCAAGGTCATTGGGCAAATACATATACTCCCAAGTAGATATTTTCTTGTCAGTTCTATCTCCCAAAGCGATGTCAATACCCAATCTCCACCAAAGCAAACTATCTGTATAAAGATAATATAAACTCCGAAAGGTGGCAGGTTTTTCTGTCATTTTTGTTTCAAAAACAGGCTGTCCTATGGCTTTTTGTACAATATCTCGTATGCGTGTAGCACAATTGTCTCTAAAGAAATCATAGGCATAATAACGATTTTCAGGCAAATAATTTTGAACCAACAATTGATACAACCTATTTTTTTGTTCTTGGGTCATCGCAATCATTTGTTCATGTATAGAGCGTTGTTCATGCTGATAACTCCAGATAAAATTTTCAAATTTTTCTACTCCCAATTCGTATGGTAATTTTCCTCGTGCAAATTTGAAATAAAAATTATCCACAGCAAAATTGAAGGTTCCATAATTAAAGACAATATCAAGTGTAGAACCATCTTCAAGCAATAAACTATCATCAACGATGTGAATTGCTGAATGTCCAAAGGCTTCATAAAATTCTTGACCCGCTCCACAAGTCAAAACCCCAACTTTTGCATGTTCAGAAAGTTGGGCGTGTGCAACAAATGATAGGCACAACAAAACAATAGATGTAATTAATATTTTTGTTTTCATGATAATTAAACAAACAAAGATAGGTAAAAAACAAAGATGTTTCTCTTTCTGACGAAAAAAAATGCAAAAAAACAGAAAAAAATATTTTTTCAAAGTTTAAGACAAAAAAAATTAGTACTTTTGCTCCATAAAAAGTATTTGACAAAATAAATAGATATTGTTGAATATAAATATATTGTATTTATAATATATATTTTTTTGTAACTATAAGTTTGATTATTGTTTAATTTTAAAAATATATTACAGTTATGATGACAAGAGAAGAATACATTGAAAGCCTTCGTAAAATGAAGTTGAATGTTTATTTGTTTGGCGAAAAAATAGAAAATCCCGTTGATCACCCTATTATTCGTCCGTCCTTAAATTCTTTAGCCATGACTTATGAATTGGCTCAAATGGAAGAATATAAAGATATAATGACAGTAAAGTCCAATCTTACGGGTAAAACAATCAATCGTTTTTGCCATCTTCACCAAAGTACAGAAGACCTTATTAATAAGGTAAAAATGCAACGTTTGTGTGGTCAAAAAACGGCCGCTTGCTTTCAAAGATGCGTAGGTATGGATGCTTTCAATGCCATCTATTCAACTACATACGAAATGGACCAAAAATATGGTACAGTATATCATAAACGTTTTGTTGAATATATGAAATATGTTCAAGATAACGATTTGACAGTAGATGGTGCAATGACAGACCCTAAGGGCGACCGTGGTTTATCTCCTTCCAAACAAGCCGACCCTGATATGTATCTTCATATTGTTGAAATAAGACCTGATGGTATCGTGGTTAAAGGAGCCAAAGCCCACCAAACTGGAGCCGTAAACTCTCACGAACATCTTATCATGCCTACCCAATCTATGAAAGAAGAAGACAAGGCTTATGCAGTTTCATTTGCAATACCTTCAGATGCAGAAGGCATTACGATGATATATGGTCGCCAATCTTGCGACACCAGAAAAATGGAACGTTTGCATGATATTGATTTAGGAAACTCTCAATTCGGTGGTCATGAAGCCTTGGTTATCTTTGATAATGTCTTCATTCCAAATGATAGAGTTTTTATGTGTGAAGAATACGATTTTGCAGGTATGATGGTTGAGCGTTTTGCTGGTTATCATCGTCAATCATACGGTGGTTGTAAAGTTGGTGTTGGCGATGTGCTGATAGGTGCTGCTGCTGTTGCCGCTGAATATAATGGTGCCGCCAAAGCAAGCCACATAAAAGACAAACTTATAGAAATGAATCATTTGAATGAAACATTATACGCTTGCGGTATAGCATGTTCTTGCGAAGGACAAAAAACGGCTGCTGGAAACTATCAAATAGATTTGTTGTTGGCAAATGTCTGCAAACAAAATGTAACTCGTTATCCATACGAAATAGCCCGTTTGGCAGAAGATATAGCAGGTGGTCTTATGGTTACAATGCCTTCTGAAGAAGATTTGCGAAGCAAAGAAATAGGTCATTATGTAGAAAAATATTTCAAGGGTGTAAACAATGTAGCCACAGAAAACCGAATGAGAATTCTTCGTTTGATAGAAAACTTGACCTTGGGAACCGCTGCCGTTGGTTATAGAACAGAATCTATGCATGGTGCAGGCTCTCCACAAGCACAAAGAATTATGATTTCTCGTCAATGTGATATGGAAAGCAAGAAGAAATTAGCCAAATCCATTGCTCATATAGATGAAACTAAAAATATTCAATAATGAATTGGACAGAAAAATATAAATCAAAAATCACCACAACGGGGCAAGCCATTTTGCATATAAAAGACAATGACCATATTGTCATGTCAGAATGTGCGGGCGTGCCTCGCTTGGCCATTCAAGAGTTGGCGGCCAACAAAGAAAAATTTCACAATGTAACCATTTATCACATGCTTACATTAGGAGCGGGCGAGTGCTATCAACCTGAATGCTACGGACATTTCAAACATTTAACCAACTTTGTAGGAGCCAACACCCGTCAAATTATTATGGACGGAGAAGGAGACTTTTTCCCTGCGTTTTTCAAAGATATTCCTTCTATGATAGAAAATGGGGAAATTCCTTGTGATGTGGCTATCGTTACAGCCACTCCTCCCAATGAAGATGGTTATTGCTCATTAAGCCTTTCGTGCGACTATGCTGTTGCAGCCGTAAAAAAAGCCAAACTCGTAATCGTTGAAGCCAATGACCAATTGCCTTTTATCGGTGGTGGTGATTTGATACACATGGACGATGTAGATTATATTGTGCCATGTTCTTATGCCTTGCCAGAATTGCCTGCTCCAACCATCTCTGAGGTGGAGCGTGAGATAGGTAAAAATTGTGCTTCCCTTATCAATGATGGGGATACCTTGCAATTGGGTATTGGAGCCATTCCAGATGCTGTTCTCTTGTTTATGAAAGAGAAAAAAGACCTTGGCATTCATACAGAAATGTTTTCAGATGGCGTTGTAGATTTGGTGGAAGCCGGTGTTGTCAATGGTAGCAAAAAGACATTACATCAGGGTAAATTGATAGCCACTTTCCTTATGGGTTCAAAACGTTTATACGATTTTGTAAATAATAATCCGAGCGTAGAACTCTATGGGGTGGATTATGTAAACGACCCGTATGTTATTGCAAAGAATGACAATTTGGTGTCTATCAATTCTTGCATAGAAGTGGATTTGATGGGTCAGGTGGCCTCTGAAACGATAGGTTTGAAACAATTTAGCGGTACAGGCGGGCAAGTGGATTATGTTCGTGGAGCATCAATTTCAAAAGGTGGTCGTTCAATAATGGCAATGCCCTCAACAGCAGCAAAAGGCAAGGTTTCTCGTATCGTTCCATTTTTGGCACATGGTGCTGCGGTTACTACCTCAAGAAACGATGTGGACTATGTGGTTACCGAATACGGCATTGCCAAATTGAAAGGGAGGACATTAAGACAACGTGCATTAGCATTGATAGAGATTGCTCACCCAGATTTTAGGCAAGGCTTACGTGAAGAATTTGAAAATAGATTTGGAACAAAAAAGTAAGTGAATTATGTTTACAGTAAAAACAAATATTAATCAGTATAATACCTTTGCAGAGTTTGCAGCGGCTTTTCAGTTGAATGAAAAAGATTTGGTTATCACTCAAACCTTTTTGTACGAGCCTTATATGAAAGCCCTGAATTTGCCTTGCAAATTTGTGATGCAAGAAAAATATGGTGCAGGTGAACCCTCAGATGAAATGATAAACAATATCATGAAAGATGTTAAAGGGACAGCCTACAATCGTGTGATTGGTATCGGTGGTGGCACTGTTATAGATATTTCAAAATTGTTTGTGTTAAACGATGTGGAAAATATTACAGATGCTTTTGAACGGAAAATACCCATCGTTAAGGGTAAAAATTTGATTATCGTGCCTACCACTTGTGGCACAGGTAGTGAAATGACCAATATCTCAATAGCAGAAATAAAATCCAAACATACAAAAATGGGTTTGGCCGACAATGCCATTTTGGCCGATGAAGCCGTCCTTATTCCTGAATTGTTGAAAGGTTTGCCTTTTAAATTCTATGTGTATAGTGCCATAGATGCCTTGATTCATGCTACCGAATCATACGTTTCTCCTCGTGCAAATAGTTACACCCAATTGTTTTCCAAAGAAGCCATTCATATTATCTTAGATGTGTTCAAAGGGATAGTAAAAGCAGGGGAGACCTACCGAATGGAGCGTTTGGGTGATATGCTTATGGCCAGCAACTATGCAGGCATTGCCTTTGGCAACGCCGGTGTAGGTGCCGTTCATGCTCTTTCATATCCTCTTGGTGGCAATTATCACGTGCCACACGGAGAAGCCAATTATCAGTTCTTTATTCATATTTTCAAACTATATGTTTCTAAAGACCCCAATGGCGTAATCAAAGAGTTGAACGCTATTTTGGCTCAAGAACTCGGCATGTCTGCTGGTGCAAGTTTACAACCTGAAGTTATCTATGACGAATTGGCAAACCTATTGAACAATCTAATAAAAGCCAACCATTTGAGTTTTTATGGTATGAAAGAAGAAGAAATTTCCTCTTTTGCCGATAATGTTATAGAGACCCAACAGCGATTGCTTAAAAACAATTATGTTCCCTTGTCCAAAGAAGAAATTAAAAATATTTATAAACAATTATATTAATAATAAATTATAATGGAAGAAATTCAATTGATGATTGAAAAGGCGAGAAAAGCCCAAGCCATCTATAATGCGAACTTTGATCAAGAAGGCGTAGATAAGGTGGTAAAATTAGTTACGAAAACAGTTTATGACCATGCCGAAGAATTGGCAAAATTGGCGGTAGAAGAGACCGCCATGGGCGTTTATGAACATAAGGTGTCTAAAAATCGTAATAAATCCAAAGGTGTATATTTCAACCTCAAAGATAAGAAGTCAGTTGGAATATTGAGCATGGATGACAAAACAGGCTTGATAGAAGTGGCCAAACCTATGGGTGTTGTTGCCGGAGTTACCCCAATGACCAACCCTATCGTTACCCCGATGTCAAAAATAGCTTTCGCTTTGAAAACCAAAAATGCCATCATTATATCTCCTCACCCTAAAGCAAAGAGAAGTTCAGGTTTAACGGTAAAATATATCTTGGAAGCCATCGCTCCGATGAACGTTCCTGAAGGGTTGGTACAAATTATCGAAGACCCGACTTTGGAGAAAACTCAAGAACTGATGCGTTCTTGTGATGTTATTGTAGCTACAGGCGGTATGCCAATGGTAAAATCGGCTTATTCTTCAGGAAAACCCTCTTATGGTGTCGGTGCGGGCAATGTACAAGTGATTTTGGATAGAAATATTGACTATATCGCAGCAGCCGAAAAAGTGGTTACAGGGCGTTCTTTTGATAATGGTATCATCTGCACTGGCGAACAAAGTTTTTCTTATCCCGAAGAAATGCACGATGTGGTAATGGACGCTTTTAGAAAAGCAGGCGCCTATATTTGCAATAAAGAAGAAAGAGAAAAGGTGATTGCCGCTATCTTTGAAGATGGTCATACTGTAAGAGATGTTGTCGGACAATTTCCTTCTTTTATTGCTAAGAAAGCCGGTATCAGCATTCCAGAAAACACAAGAGTGATAGTCGTTGAATCAAACGGCAAATATGGCACAGAAGACCCAATTAGCAAAGAAAAAATGTGTCCTGTTATGGGTGCTTTTCCTTATAAGACATTTGAAGATGCTTTGACCATAGCAGAAGCCAACCTCACCTATGAAGGTAACGGACACTCCGCTGCTATACACTCCAACAATCAAGGTAATATCTTGAAAGCAGGCAATGAATTGACGGTTTCTCGTTTAGTTGTTAATGCCGTCTCAGCAACAACCGCAGGAGGTTCCGTACAAAATGGATTGGCCGTTACCAATACATTGGGCTGTGGTAGTTGGGGAAACAATTCCATTTCGGAAAATTTTACCTACAAACATTTGATGAATATTACACGTATTGCTCCACTATCATCAAAAATTCAAATTCCTTCTGATGAAGATTATTGGAAGTAATATGATGTTGAAATGACAATATCATTAAGGTCGGTTTTTGCCGACCTTTTTTGTTTTCACCCTTGAAACCTCTTCGAAATTAGTTAAGTGTTAAGTGGTAGGTGTTAAGTGTTAGGTGTTAGGTGTTAAGTGGTATATCGCATGAAAAACCGTTTGCAGAAACTCTGCAAATGACTTCCCCACCGATTTAACGTTTGCAGAAACTCTGCAAATGACTTCCCAACTGATTTAGCATTTGCAGAAACTCTGCAAATGGGGTTTTGTGTGATTTAACACTTAACACTTAACACCTAACACCTAACACTTAAGTTTGCATTGGTTATGTTTCATAAAAAGTTGTATCTTTGCAAAAAATAGTATTTCTCTCAAAAACGATATATTATGAAAGTAGCACTTATCACAGGTATAACGGGTCAAGATGGCTCCTTTTTAGCCGAATTGTTATTGGAAAAAGGTTATCAAGTTCATGGCACTTTGCGAAGAAGTTCCAGTTTTAACACAGGTCGGATAGAACACCTATATTTAGATGAATGGCTCAGCGATATGAAACGATCAAAGAAAATCCACCTTCATTATGCCGACATGACTGATTCTTCTTCTTTGATTAGAATTATTCAAATGATACAACCCGATGAGATATACAATTTGGCGGCTCAGTCTCATGTAAAAGTATCTTTTGAGGTTCCTGAATATACAGCCGACACAGATGCCGTTGGCACGCTCCGCCTCTTAGAAGCCGTTAGAATGTTGGGTTTGGAGCAAAAGACCAAAATATATCAGGCTTCCACCTCCGAGCTCTACGGTTTGGTGCAAGAGGTTCCTCAAAGTGAAACCACACCATTCTATCCTCGTTCTCCATACGCTGTTGCCAAACTCTACGGTTTTTGGATTACCAAAAACTATCGTGAAGCCTACAATATGTTTGCCGCCAATGGCATTCTCTTCAATCATGAAAGTGAACGCCGTGGTGAAACCTTTGTTACTCGCAAAATTACTATGGCGGCAGCCAAAATAGCC
>CALAVA010000201.1 GCA_937892025.1 uncultured Bacteroidales bacterium | reverse complement strand
AGTGGTAAGTCAAACGTCAATTATGAGGGCGTAATTCCTGTTATTGTATGCGATTGGGATAGTTCAGGCGCTATTACAACAGGTGATAAACTTAAGTTTAACGCTGCGCTTGAATCAAAGTCTGGCGATGCAAATTATAATCAGTACTTTGACCTTGACGGTAGCGGAACGGTAACTACAGGCGACAAACTTATATTTAATAGATTTGCCAATAATGTTACTAAATCCTATACTTATCAGGAACGTACGATTCAGTGATTAACACAAAAAATTAATTGCCGTATTTTTACGGTAAAGGTTTAAAAACCAAAAAATTTAATGGAGGAATATTTAAATGGCTAAATCATTTAAAAGAACTATAGCATGTATTCTTGCTGTTCTTATGGTTGCTTTTGCAATGCCTCTTACGGCTCTTGCAACTCCTACTGCTGTTGCGGACTATCATCCGGACATCGATGTTCAGTTTAGTACTTTCTATAATACTAACGACGGTCTTTGGAATGATAAAGGTACAGCGGCTGCTGACGCAGACTTTTCTTACTGCGGTCTTTATGATGTACCTGTTCTTGCAACCAGAACAAAAGACACAACAAATGGAAGTAAGACACAGAAATATGAACAGGATTATTGCCGCACCCGACTTTTATGGTCCAGGCGAACATATTTATGACGACCAACTCGGATGGCCGTTAAGCGAAAGAACCGAGGTCCGCTCAAACATCTCAAAAGAGATATTTGAGTTCAGGGTAATCAGACAAGGATTCAACATGACGTTCTACTATGTAGACAACGATGAATTTTACAGAATCTTTGGAGAATTATCGTCTATTGAACTACGGCAACCCATCCGCGACTATTCTCAAAAGTACAAAGCATGGCAAATAGATGAGAATTTCAACGCTTGTCAAGGCACACTATTGCAAGAATTTGAAAACCCTTACGATGCATGGGACGGCATCATCATCGACGGCAAACATCTCGAAGATGTTTTAGAGCGGTCGTTCATCATGGGAATTGACTAAAAAAAAAGAGGTGAAAACAACACAAATAGCAATAACATCGGTCTTTATTTATAACGCCAATTATAAATAATGCAATTACACCAGCCCCGAGTGTAATTTGAAGCCGCCAAGACAATACGGATTGTAAATGTACATTTTGTAATCCATCGTCGGGGCATTTTACATCAATATAAACCCATAAAAAATATTAAAAGAATGGAAAAGCAAATGGAGCTCCCATTTTCATACCCTGACAAGGTAAACAACATTAGAGAAAGAATGGCGAAAAAGAAGTATTACGACCCATTCCACCAAGAGATCAACGGTCAACTGAACTTTTCATCGGAATACCAATCTCCGAAAATAATGCCGAACAACGGCAAGCTGCCAGACAGAATGGTAAGTTTTTCCCGTCGCAAGGAAACACAACGCACCGACGTTGCTATCCACTTCTACATCCACGACTGTAAATTCTCAGGTCTGATGTCTTTCGCAAGAAAATACATCGACGAACTACGAAAGTATCAATGTGTCATCGGCCCCGACTTTTCAGTACAGCCACAGATGCCCTTGAAAGAAAAAGAATACATAATCTACATGAACAAGAAAATCACAGCGTGGATGCAACGCAACGGCATCACCGTAATTTCAAACGTGATTTGGTGCGAAAACATGGATTACGAATACTGTTTCGATGGTCTGCCCCGACACTCTATAATCGCTATCAACAGCACAGGCATTGGACGTGACCAACGCTCAAAAAAAGGCTGGATTGAAGGTTACAAAAAAACTGTTGAAATCTTGAAACCTACGCACATAATTCGTTATGGAGCGAAACAAGATGGCGAATTAGCGGAAATCAGCACATATTTCCCTAACGGGAACAAACAGATGACTAATCCATAACAAAGAAACGGCGTTTGAAAGCATTTTTCAAACGCCGTTATACGTGAGCTTGGTGGACGAATAGACGTTTTCTATGGCATCTTTAAGTCCGAATACGTGTAGATTTGCAATCCATACGCGACCGTAAAGTTACTGACTTCATGGGCTTTGAACCACGGCATCAACAAGTGGATTGTACTTGGACGCTACTCCCACGACACAAACTTCTACAAAATCAAAAGCGACGCAAGCCGCAATGTTAACTAATAATAAAATCAACATTTATACTCTGAAATTAATATTTAAGATAAAAAATTTGGATTTTCTTGAATAAAGTATTATATTTGCATCTAAAAAGATTTACAAAAGTACAAATCAAAATTTAAAACAAAAATATAACAATGAACACAAGTTGAAATAGCAAGTAAAAAAATGCTTCAGATTACGCCAATAACCCGAAGCAAAGCAAATTATATTCTGCTCTGAGTGCAATTTGAAGCCCTTGAAAACAGGATACGGAACTATAAATGTACAATGCAAAATAAGCAAATTATTTTCAAATTTGAAAACGCACTTCCGTATATCAGAGCAAAATTAACATATTATTAACATTAATAGTTTATTAAAATATGAAACATACGACAAACTTCAAAGTAATGCTCGTAACAGAAAACTCTGTCATATCAGGAAAGGAGGTGCGCTATGGGTGGTAACGGTGCATACGACGAAGAATGGGGAGGCATCCCCATCGAGAAAAGAAAGTTCATAGAAATGGATACAAGAATTGATGGACACAAGATTTTGGTGAACGCCCAAACTCCAGGACATAAGTCGACACCAGAAAACTCCAATTCCGACTCACCAATTTATCTTTGTGGCATTGTCGACAAAAAAACAGGCGACATCAAGATAACCACAGTGGCTATATACTCCAAGCATTTATTGGTAAAAACCATAGATTTGGATTTCGATGACAATGGGGAACTGAAACCGTTTAGGAGTTATAAGAAAAATGGAAAAATTGTTATAAATTCGGGTTGTTTAATTCGTAGAAATAGCGATTTTAAGAGTTATATTCCTATAATTTATTATGTGGATGAAAAAGAAAACGTATGTGAATCTTTTGAAATCATTGATAATGAAGAAAAGCCCGAAGAAGAAAAGGAAAAATCAGAATCATCAAAAGAATCAGAATCAGAAAGTGATAAAAACAGTAACGAAAGCAAAGAAAAAAAAGAAAAAGGTTCAGAAGAAAATGAAGAAGATGACGAAGACGATGACGATGATGATTTAGATGTAGATAGTGATGGGAATTCAGAAGAAAGTTCAAGCGAAAAAAAACAGAAAGATCCTTATCATTCTTATTTAAATAGTAAAACAGAATATAAAAATTTTTTTGATGAAATTTGTAAAAATGATTATGTATATGGGATAAAACAAAATCAATTTTATAAAATTGTCGATTATAAAAATATTGTCAATGATAAAAAGGCCCAAATTTTTAGGTATGAATTAAAAGAACTAAAAAATGATAATAACCAAAAAATAAATGTTAAATTAATGAAAAATATACAATATATGGCTTCTATTTATGGAAAAGCCAAAGAAAAAGATGTTAAAGATAAAAAAGAAAAGGAAAATAAAGATAAAGAAATTAAAAGTTATAGTGGTAAAGATAATTCAGATAATAAAAAGGAGGAAAAAAAAGAAGAAAAAATTGAGAAGAAAGAAGAAAAGAAAGAAGATAAGAAAGAGGAAAAAAAAGAGGAAAAAAAAGAAGAAAAGAAAGAAGAAGAAAAGAAAGAAGAAAACAAAGAAGATAAGAAAGAAGATAAGAAAGAAGAAAAGAAAGAAGAAAAGAAAGAAGAGAGCAAACAAAAAAATGAAGAAAAAGAAGAAACAAAAGAAAACAAAGAAGAGACAAAACCTGTAGAACAAACAAAAGAAAAAGAGAAAGATAAAAAAGGCGAAAAAGAATCAAAATCAAAGAAAAACAAAAAGCCAAAAAAGAATACATTATCAGTAGTAATCAAAGATTTAACAGAATATACATTTTTCCAAAAAATTCGTGTTATATTTTTAAATTCTTTAAATAATCCAATAGTATTTAATTTTAAATTAAATATCAATTCTTCAATAAAAGAAATCATTGAACAATTTGGTTCTTTATATCACTATAAATTAGAAGGATACAGAGATAAGCTTCCTTTATTTGTTTTCATTAACGGGAAAAAGCATTCAATATCAAACAATACTCATAGTAAATATTTTATCCCCACAAAATTCGATTATAAAAACGACTATGTCTTAATCTTAGAAAAACAAAAATTAAAATTCACAGAGTTAAGTTTCAATTCAAGGACTAACTACGTCAATTTAAAAGGCGTCGAAGTTCCCCATGTGGTATATAATTCCTTACATAATTATGAAATAGATTCTTTTATTATCGCAGAAGGTTTAGCGTCACTTGAGTGCAAAATTTATGAACTAAAGAAAGATATAGATATAAGGCAATTTACTGACAATGAATATACTTTAAGTAAAAAACTGAGAGAATTTTTGGAATTGAATTGGAAAGAAAGAAGTAATTATGCTACTTCTTTTTTAAGTTTAAAAGTCAAAAAAGGAAAAGGATATGGCGTTACTTTAGTTGAATTAAATAAGAAATTTGTTTTATTGCAAGGAAAAATGTATATATTTTTAATTAAATCTTCGAATAAAAAAATATATACATTTAACGAAAGATATCCTTGTAAAGATGGGATTT
>CALAVA010000200.1 GCA_937892025.1 uncultured Bacteroidales bacterium | reverse complement strand
TCAATTGTCGCCTCACCTCCTTCATTTCAATTTCATAAACAAATTTAGAATAATGATTGGCAAGATATTCTTTATCTAATGCAGGACTAAACAAACTCCCTACAGGTGGCAATTGAGCACTATCGCCAACAAAAACCAAAGAACATTTTTTTCCACTATTCACATAAGCAAACAAATCCTCCAACAAACTTCGGCGGTCAAAAACAGATTTTCTTTCCGCTGACGAACTATCATAAATCATTGAAGCCTCATCTACAAAAAAAATAGTATTGATATAGTTGTTGTTTTTCAGGATAAGTCTATTACCCAAAGAGGTTGGTTTAATTCTATAGATTTCTTTATGAATTGTATAGGCAGTTTTTTGGGTATAATTGCTCAACACTTTGGCGGCTCGCCCTGTTGGAGCCAATAAAACCGTATGAATGTTCATTTGAGCAAGAACCTTAACAAAAACACTTATCAAAGTGGTTTTACCCGTGCCTGCATAGCCTTTCAAAAGCATTAAATTATTAGGCTGAGCATCTGCCATATATTTTGCAAACATTTCTATAGCAGACAATTGATCCATAGTTGGCACAAAATCCATTTGAGCCTCTACTGCCCGCACAAATTTCGCACTCTTCATCTCAACAATATGATTTTAAATATTTTGTAACTTTGCGATACAAATTTTTAAACTATCTTTCCAATATGGAATGTTTAACTGAAATTGTTGAGCAATTTTCGTTTTATCCAAAACACTATAAAAAGGTCTTGCTGCTAACGTTGGATATTCACAACTCGGAATGGGAACAACCATACAAGACAAAGCAGCCATTTCCATAATAGTATGGGCAAAATCATACCACGATATGACACCATGATTTGAAAAATGAAATATTTCTTGCCCTTTTATTTGATTGTTATGAATAGCAATTTCCAAAACTGCCTGAGCCAAATCTCCTGCATAAGTTGGTGTGCCAATTTGGTCACAGACAACATTCAAAGATGTTTTTTCGTTACCCAAACGGAGCATTGTTTTCACAAAATTATTGCCATATTCACTATATAGCCAAGAAGTACGAATTACCACTCCCCTACACTGACTCTCTATAAAACACTGTTCTCCTGCCAATTTTGTTGTACCATACACTGAAATAGGATTAGGCTTGTCGGATGGCAAATAGGGTTTAAAATTGTGTCCATCAAAAACATAATCCGTTGAAATATGGATAAAAAAACTATTATATTTTTTTGCTACTTGGGATAGAAAAGCAACAGCCTCAGCATTTAACAATTTGGCTTTTGTTGGTTCTGTTTCAGCTTTATCAACAGCGGTGTATGCTGCACAATTTATCATTATATTAGGGTGGTGTTGAATGACAAATTGTTCAACTGCCTCTTGGTTTGTAATATCCAATTCATCAATATCAGTAAAAACAAACTGATGTTGAATATATTTTGCAGACAAATCATTGATTTTTT
>CALAVA010000199.1 GCA_937892025.1 uncultured Bacteroidales bacterium | reverse complement strand
AACAAACCGATTGGAAGAATCAAATATGCGCTGGTCTAATTCCGCCAACGGGTTAATTATTAATAAAAAAACGCACATACAAACCAATAGTGTCCAAAATAATTTTGAGAAAATTTTGTGAGAATACAGAGAATGTTGATAGTGGTGGAGTATTTAGAAGTGGTTATGCTAACAATAATAGAACCATCTGGTCTGCCTCCGAAGTGCAGAATAGGTAACCTATTGCCGACAATACTTGGCAGAAAATAAAAGACGCTTTTAAGGCTATTCTCAAAGGCAAAGGATTTAATCACATAGCAGAAGATGATGATTTTATAGACAAAGTACTCAAAGAGAGTTATAGCCGATTGAAAGGAATAGGCGTTCAAGAGCAAGGCAATGCTAATGTAAGTCGTCAAGGAGACGGAGGAGTAGTATATCCGAAGCCTATCGGCAGTGGTTTCTTTGGAAACATCTACGACCAATTCAAGGGCAAGGCAAAGGAGGCGTTTGACTTCCTTTTCAAACACAAAAGCGGTGATTTATTAGGAGTATTCCACGATGAAGAATTGGGGGATATAGACCTTGTATGGGGGAGCAAAGAAGAAAGTGCAGGTCTTGAACATATTATTGACAAACACGTTGGTCAAGGCAAGGATTTTGCCACCATAGAAGAAGCATGTCAAGTTATTGAGAATGTAATAAAGAACGGAAAGAAAGTAAAAGAGCGTTGGGATAAGGTTACATTTGAATTAGACGGCAAACGTGTGGTAGTAAGAAAGAATGTGCGTGATACCAATGGTAAGGTTGTAGATGAAAATAAGAATTGGGTAGTTACATCTTTTGATAATAACATACCCAAATCTCAAAAGAAGTCAGAAACTTCCACCATAGCAACCCCTGAAAGTACTACAAAGGCAGGGCTGTCGCCTTCAACTGACCGTTCTGACGGCAAAGATACGGAAAATTTTTCAACCGAGCAAGGAAAATGGAAAGAATTTTCAGAACGTCTTGACAATGATGTAAAGGAAGTGCTGGACGAGGAACTGAAAGAGAACCCTACTGACGACAAAGAAGAGATTGCTGAACTTGAAAAGTCCATACGCAATGACATCAACGGTAATGAAGAAAGCGACTTATACATAGAGGTAGAGAACCATCTGTACTCACTCGTTGGTAAAGAGAATTATGATGAATATATGCGTCAGGTGGGCAATCGGAAAAGACAGGAACTGAAACATCGCCATTTGAAACGCTTTAATGTAAAGGCTATGATGGATAAGGACGCACGTGCAGACGGAACGCATAGCGACAGTGTTGGCGACCCTGTCTATGATTATGGCTATTTCGGTGCGTCTATAAAGAAGAACGGCAATAAGTATGACTTGTGGATAGAAGAGAAAGAGCATAACGGCACATTATATAACCCTTATAATATAGAAAAACATACAAACCTCACAGAGGAAGAGGCAAACAAGTTGCTCGGTGAAATGGTGGAACGCCAATTAAGCGGAGACCTTTCACTCTCTATAACAGAAATGATAGAAGAGATAAAAAAAATAGAAATGAATAGGTTCTCGATTGCTCCCGCTGCCCAAGAGCGCAGGTTGCTCAACGATGAGGAGAAAGCGCAAGCAAGAGAGAAACTTGAAAGCACGACTCCGATTGCAGCGAGTGTTGGCGTAATAAAAGCCACCGACAATATGACCGCAAGGCAGGCGGCAGAGCAATGGGCAAACAATAACTTAAAGAAACCACTTGAATATAATACCGAAGCGGGAATTGTTGTAATAGATAAAACAAGTATAGAAAAATCGTTAGGACATGGATATGGTCAAGCGAAGTTGGACGCAGTAGCGACACTTCCAAACGGCTTCGGGAATGCCACTTATTTGGGAAGTCTTGAAGATTTTGAAGGACAACCTATAACAAACCATTACTTTGCATACCCGATTGACTATGAAGGTGAGTTGAATTATGTATTTTGCCGGGCAAGAGAAGATGTTAACACAAACAGGTTGTATATTCACGAAGTGTTTGTAGCGGATAAAATAAAAAGCAGCACCCTTCAAACTGCTGCCAAGCTATCACGCTCCGAGCCACACAGAGGTACTGCTTTGTATCGGGACATCTTGTCTGATGTTCTGAATGCAAAAGTACAACAAAATTCCGAACCCGCAAGCGAGGACGAAGAAAATGTTTTGTTCTCGATAAGAAAGCCGTTTGGCGGGAACAGTGGCTATGTTGGCTACAGTAAGAGCCGCAGGGCGGTTGAGGCGGAAGAGAGGGGCTTGCGCAACAAGTCGCAGATGGACAGTGCATTCGCCGATGAGGTGAACGAACTGATACAACAGAGGAACCCCAACGCACCGAGGGTCACACTGAAACAGATAAAGGATTCGCTCGACAGAGTCCGTGCCGACGAGTGGCATCACACTTCAATGTACGGCAACCGCACGAACTACTATTCCGCCGAAACGATAGCCGAATATTTAACGCCTGAGACGGAAGAGGAAAAGAACGGCCGCACACAAAGGGAAGCCGTAGAGCATGAGTACCATGCCTTGTTTAGGGAGATTGAGAGAGAAGTTTATAATTCAATACCGCACGAAACAATAGAAGACCCAAGAGGGCTGTTGGCGGACGGCATGAATGTATTCCGCACATCGGACAACAATTTGGTTGAACATACCCGAAATGTGTTGCACCCTTCGGAACGGATAAGGATGATTCCGAACGGAACAAACACGCTTGTTGATAATATTGACGAGTGGACGTACGAACACCGAGACGAGTACCACAGGGCGATTGACGAGTACAATGCGGCAAAGAAAGCAGCGTTTGACCAAGTGCCACAGGAGAAGAAAGACAGAGTTGTTGAGTTGCGCAATAAACTTGCCAACCATGTGAGGTTCAGCATTGCCAACAAGAGGAATGGTATAAATGCTCTTGAAAAAATTGCGAATGGCGATGATGTTGTCAAAGACGCTATGCGTAGGGACGACCTTGCACAATACGGTGGAGACAACAAGATTTCGTTCT
>CALAVA010000198.1 GCA_937892025.1 uncultured Bacteroidales bacterium | reverse complement strand
TCTACATTTGATTTATGAGTAATTTGCCAAATTGACGGTTGTGTAAATAATCTTGTGGCTGAACTTGCATTAGTTGAAAAACCTCCTCTTGTTTCACTTGGTGTGTTTATCACCCCAAGCATTGCATTAATTATTGGACTTTCAGGAGCATATAATTGAAGTGCTTTAATTAATAGTCCTAAATTATCTTTTGTCTGACAAATGTCTTTACCTTCACCATTATTTATAAATCTATACACATTAGATACATTCATTATATCTTCATCATTTTGCAAAAGAGTAAGCGACAATATTGCACCAGTAAGCATAGTTTTAGCATTTTCAGTCCACATAGGATTTTCGCCTTTTGTTTCTTTAATCATCATGTTTGCAAGTTCTTCTGCATATTTAACCATAAGTTCTGTGTCGCCATTTGGATGTTCTTCAGTTTTATCGTTTTTAGCATTAATTATTGGCTGTAATAAATTATAATGACTACTGTAATTAGCATTTTTAAAGTCCAAACAAATAATTTCATACCCAAGCTTTTCCATAAATTTATATGTATAAGCATACAATTCACCTTTTGGATCTGTTACAACTATGCTTTCACCAGCAAGAGCAAGATTTCCTACACTTTGCAAAACTAAACATCTTGATTTACCTGATCTTGTAGCACCTAAATCTACAGAATGTGTGTCACTATCAATATAAAGTATTTTTTCATTTTCGCCTTGTTTATAAACTCCTGTTATCAAACCTCCTTTTTTAAATATTTTATTTTCATCTTCATTTGGATTATATGGTTTTTCATTTTTTAATTCTGTTTCATTTTTATTTTTAATATTTTCAACATATTGATTTATTAAGTATTCATTTATATTATTGTTTCCCTCTTCAATTTCATTAAAATCTTCTAAGTCAACAATCTCATTATTAATAATTAGATCAATATAACTATTGTCTTCAAAAAACTCATCTTCTTCATCTTCCAAAAAGAAAACAGCTGCTGCATCGTTAAAATAATATGGATATACTAAAGTATCGTTATTTTCTAAAGAAGACTCCACCACAGAAGGTTCAAATATGGTTGGCGTTGGGTGTGATTGTTCATATTCTGCAAGCAATAAAGAATCTTGATAATGACTGACTATTGTTTTTTCGCAAATGGAAATATGAACAAGACTATAACTATACATTAATAATGGAACTGTCATTTTTTTTGCTATCACCCAATGATAGTTGTCTATGGCAGCGTGGTGGTGGTGTTGCAATTCATTGATTTGTCCTATAATGAAAGTTCCTCTTGCTTTTAAATAAGGTGTTGTTGCACAAGTTTGTAGATATTGCAAATGATCCACAGCATGTGTCCAATCTTCCATTTCAATACAAATATCTGAAGCGATGCTATGAAAGAGTATCGGATTGGCTAATGTGCTATCAGCAAAATCTATTTGTAGTGAATCTAACAAAAACAAGGTTTCTTCCATATCTCCTATGGCTAAATAAGATGCTAAAATATACCACATAGATTCTTCTGCCCTTACAGTTGTTGGGTGTTGTGAGCAGATTGCAGAAAACAAGGGAATGGCTGTAGTATAGTCTTTTAAATAAAAAGCAGACAATGCTTGCAAGTAGGAGGCTTCTACTACATCAAAACTTGAATCTTTGACAATAGTATCTGTTTGAAGCCAAAGGCTATATTTATCAAATAAATTTTGAAGGCTTGCATGCCACGCAGAAGTGCTGTCTTTTGGATAATTTCGATTGTATAGCGGTAAGACATAACGATAGTCATCATCATTATAGGTGTCTAATTTCTTTTGCACCTTTTGAAATGTAACTTTGTCTTTTTTTTGCAGTTTAGTATAATTAATAGGACGAGAAGTAGCTATGCCTACTGGAGCCAAACCGACAATTATACAAGCAAATAAACAAAAAATAACTATCTTTTTAAACAATATGATTTGTTTTTATGAATATGTTTATTAACGCTATTTTTCTCAACCTATTGTTTGTAGAGCATAAAAAAATATCTTTCAAAAATGCAAATTAGAATCCATTTTTGTTATTTCAATTTATTATATTGATTTACTCATTGTTTATATCGTCAGTATCTTGATGACGATTTAGAAATTTCTTTTTCATTGCCACACTTGCAATCGTATAACGATAATTGCCTAATTTTTTGATTTTATCGCTCTTGAGTTCTTTTTTCTTTTGCGGTGTATCCTTAATCCATTGGTTAAATTCCTTTACAGACGACACCGCTTGCATAGTAGTTCCCGCATAATAGAAATAAAACCATTGGTCGTTCAATTCCAAATACAAATGCAAAGTTGTTTTGTTATTAGAGGATTTATTGGTACTTTTTTTCTGAATTTCAAGTATTCCTGGTACACATTTATTGACTTCTTTTTTCCCACAAATGGTTATTCCTAAATTTTTTCCTTGTGATACAAAAGACTTAGATTCCATATCCCAAGCCATATCCACATCGGCGAACATAAAAGTTACTTGCAATGGTTTTGGCAATCGTCTAAAATGATAATATTGATTTAAGTCAGCCACTTGCCGTGCATATTCTTTTTCTCCTAAAATTTCCAACAAAGCCGTTTGATAACTTTTACTTTCTACCACATCAACAGGTTCCAAATTTTGTGAACTTTCAATATATTCACTTAAAAGATTCATACATTGTTCATTAAAGAAGAAATTTAAGGTAGCAGAGACTTCTATTTCTGCGGAATCTTTTTCCATATAATTGATAATTTGTCCCATTGGCACAAACTCCATTCGTCCGAAATTGGTTCCCAAATCAAGTTGTCCTTCTCCCCTTGCAATACAATTCTTTTTATCTAAATATACGACATTGCCTGGCAAATCTAAGTTTTCCAACTTTTCTTGTGAGGCAACCACGTATGATTCTATATCTTCATTATAGGTCAAAAATCCATATACACTAATATATTCAGGATTATTGATTTTGTCCTTTGCACGTCCGATAGCAGGATAAATTTTCCCCTCAGCATTGGACACAATAGCAGCGACAACAATTTGGTCGTTGGTGTCTCTTGTTTTTTCTGTTATCGGTATAAGTACAGAATCAGGATTTATCGCTCCATTAAATCGAATAGGTGCATATTGGTTAGTATCACAACTATACAATAAAGATACTGCTCCACGCATGGTCAGATATTTTTCTTCGGCTTTTAGAGTAATTGTTCCACTATAACCAAAATGTGGGTTTAAGGTAAAACCTGCCTCTGGTGCTATTTTACCATATCCTCTGGTTTGTTTATCCTTATTAACCCACACAGAATCCAAATAAATTTCTTGCCGTTTATCCTTGACATCAACATAATTATAATATCCGTCTGCATAATAAGCATCACTTGCTTCCAAAAGAGTATTAGCCTTAAATATTTCATGATACTGATTATCGGTGTTAGCCAATATTTTTGAATCTTCCAATGGAGAGAATTTTGCTTGAGCATATATTTTCACCACTCCATTTTTGGGAAATATAGCAGCATCGGCGACATCTATAAACCGCACGCCATAAGCCGTAATTTCATATTTTCCAAAATCATAGTCTGCTTTTGTTGCCGTAAACTGCAATTGTTTTTGAGTGGGATTGGTAGATATAAGTTCATTACCTTGCGACCGCATAGCATATAAATCTCTAATATCTGTATTGGGAATATCTGCGAGAGCATATTTGTCCTCGTATTTAAAGTGCAATTGTTTTTCTTGTACCAACCAATCAAATTCTTTAGAATAGGTTTTGAACATATTGATAGGAAAAAGCAATGGTTGAGCATCGCCATTGGCAATAAAATTGCCTTTTTTCTTATCAAAATCCATATATGCTTTATGATTTTCAGCCTTAATATAATAATCGTTTCTTGCCGAATCATACAATTCTATATCCAATGCGGTGGCTTGTAACTCATGGTGCAAAAACTCATAATTTTGCGAATGCATAGTAGCAATGTCATAGGTAAAATCGCCCGAACCAGTTACGCCCGAAGAAGCCACCACCAATTGTCCGTCCAACTGTGTGCCTTCATATAATTTAAATTTCGGTTTGGTATTGTTCACCATCATTTTATCTTCGTAGGGCAACCAATGAGCCTTTGTATTTGCACATACAACTGGAGGATATTGCACGCCTGAAGATTGTGCGTCTATGCGATAATTATCAAACGTGGCATTCATAGAATCCAAAAAGAACAGCATGTGTTTCCCTTCCGCATGTGATTGCAAATAATCTACTTCACCCGTACATTTCAAACCTTGATTACTCAAATCTATCTTACCATTAAATATTCCCCTACCCTGATAAGCCGACATGGCACCATTGGTATTATATACAAAACCTAAAGAAAAATCAGGACGTACCCGCAAAGGTCTTGCAATATCAGGAAAAATGCCTCCTGAATACAAATAACCATCAAACAATAGAGAGTCTGTATCAAAATCATCCATATTCTTTATGGTAAATGTAGTAGTTTGAAAATAGAAACGTTCTTTATCGTATGCTCCATTATAAACAAAATCATGATTATAATAAACTTTACCCGGAGATTTGCAATCAAAATAAGGATAGCCGGGAATAGGCAAAGTGCTAGATTTGTTGTTAGCTTGGTCTATATACAAGGTTCCGGAAATATCAGATAGATAACTTTTCACTTGCTCCAAAGGATATTCTCCCATAGCATTTTGCCCCTTGGATTTATCTTCAACAAAGAAAATTAAGGAATCTATAACCGTAAAATCCATGGTAAATGGTTCATAATTAAATTTGCTATTTGTTACCCAAAAATCAAATAATCCGACCTCCACTTTACCATGAAAAACAAAATCACGATTCTTTTTCATCGTTATTTTTTTGTCTTTCGGCAATATATTAACAATTTGTGAATCACTCACAATAATTAAATCTATACCTCTGATATCCAAATCATTATTCAAAAGACTTAACGTTGCATTGGTATGTCCTGCACCTACAGTGGAACGGAAACAAGGCGGCGTTCGAGGCCGACCTGCTGGAAATCAAGACGCACATCGAAAGCGG
>CALAVA010000197.1 GCA_937892025.1 uncultured Bacteroidales bacterium | reverse complement strand
AATGTTCAAGAAAGAGTGGGCCGACTACCTTCTATATTGATTTTGCTTAAAGATATATCTGTTTGAATGTTAGATATATTCATATCTTCAATTTGATATTTTCCATTGATAGCATAAGTGCTATTTTCTCCAAGCAGACCTTCAAGATTGATACTACAAGCCACATAACCTTTGGGTTTATAATTCACCAATTGTTTTTTTATGTTATCAGGCAACAATTTAGTAATGGCAGCTATATCTGCTTTATCTGTTGTAAATTGGGCTTCTATCAAATAATCATCAAGGCTACAACTTGCCATTTTGGCAACAATATTACATTTCATAAAATCAAAAATGAAATTGCTGTTTGTCAATTGATAGACATCTGTTTTTAGATTTATCATCAATTGGGTGTTAAACTTGACAATTTGTTGGCTGATAAGTGTGTCTTGGGCGTTTAGAATGTGATTTACAATGAGTTTTGTGTTTACTTTGGCAGATATAATTTGTCTGTCATAATCTCCTTTTGCATTTAGATGATGAATGTCGGCAGAAAATTGAAAATCAGCATTTTTGTCAATATAATTATAGGTAATATTTTTTAATTCAATAGCATTTAAGTCCAAATGAAAATTGTCATCAGAAACGGTATCTTCTGTGATGAATACATTCCAATTGTTTTTGCCTTTTGGGTCTATTACCATATTGAAAATAGCATGGTCAATTTCAATTTTTGTAATGGTATAGTTGCCTTTTATAATATCAAGTACATTGAACTGCAAAAAAACTTTTTCGGCTTCCAACAATGAAATTTCCTTATCAAAACCTTGAGCCTGTAGCTCGTCTATCTCTAAAGAAGCAAATGGAAATTTTCTTAACAAACTCAAATTAACGTCTTTATGACTCACTTCTGTGGTCGTAAACTGATAAGTTTTCTGTAAAAACAAATCCGCAATTTTGTCTTCAAAAGCAAAAGCGACAAGTATTAAAATAAAAAAGACAGCCAATAAGGTTAGTATTATACCCATGAACACTTTTTTAAAACTAATTTTCTTCTTGACTGTCTCTTTTTCTGATAGGGTGTCCATTGTTATTTCATTGGTTAAAAATAGCCTTTGCGATTCTGGTTTATTCGTATGATTTTCATGTTTTTTTTATTCACATTCAAACCAATCTTCCAAATGTCTAATAAATGCTGTGCTTATTTCCATTTTATCATGCATAAAAGTGTCATTTTCAATAAAATGCACTTGCTCTCTATACATATCCAAAATTTGTTCAATCAATGGCGATGATTTTAATGGTTTTCTAAATTCCAAAGCCTGTGCAGCGTTAAACAATTCTATGCCCAATAATTTCTCAATATTTTCAATAATTTTGAAACATTTGGTTGCGGCATTTGCTCCCATGCTCACATGGTCTTCTTGACCCTGCGATGACATAATACTATCCGTGGAACAAGGCATAGTCAGGGATTTATTTTGATTGACAATGGAAGCGGCTGTATATTGTGGAATCATAAAACCCGAATTAAGTCCGGGATTGGCAACCAAAAATGGTGGCAAATCATGTTTCCCGTCAATGAGTTGATACACACGGCGTTCCGAAATATTGCCAAGTTCGGACATCGCTATACTCAAAAAGTCCAAACTCAAAGCTAAGGGTTGCCCATGAAAATTGCCAGCGGAAATAACCAAATCTTCATTAGGGAAAACCGTAGGATTGTCCGTCACGGAATTGATTTCTGTTTCAAAAACAGATTTTACATAATCTATGGCATCTTTGGTAGCACCATGTACTTGGGGCATACAACGGAAAGAGTAGGGGTCTTGCACCTGTGTTTTCTCTTGTTGTGCAATTTCTGAACCCTCCAAAAACTGATTGATATTGTTGGCAGTTTCTATTTGTCCCAAATGTGGTCGAACAATATGCACTTGTTCCATAAATGGGTCCATTCTTCCATTGAAAGCATCTAAAGAAATCGCACCGACCAAATCTGCCAAAACAGATAGTTTTTCTGCTTTCAACACCAACCAAACACCATAGGCTGACATAAATTGCGTGCCATTTAACAAGGCCAAACCCTCTTTGGATTTTAATTTAATAGGTTCAAATTTAAATTTAGCATTAATTTCTGCCGCAGTATAACGTTTACCTCTATAATAAACTTCCCCTAAACCAATTAAAGGAAGGCATAAGTGTGCCAAAGGAGCCAAATCTCCAGACGCACCAAGTGAACCTTGTTGATATACAATAGGATATATTTTATTGTTGTATAAATCTATCAACCTTTGAACCGTTTTTACCTGTACGCCAGAATGTCCGTAGGAGAGGGATTGTATTTTTAAAAGCATCATCAAACGAACAATATCTTGTGGCACCTCATCGCCCATGCCACATGCATGACTTTTCATCAAGTTCTCTTGCAGTTTTTCTAAGTCTTGTTCGGAAACTTTTGTGTTGCACAAAGACCCAAAACCTGTTGTAACACCATAGATGGGCGTATTGTCTTTTTTTACTTTATTGTCAAGATAATCACGACATTGCTGTATTTTAACAATAGCCTCTGTAGATAATTCTAATTTTTTATTCTCTCTGAATATTTCATATACAGCCTTGAAAGTCAAAGGCTTTCTTAATATTTTGTAAGTTTTCATTTTATTTTGCCTAAATTTAACAATTCATCTAAAGACACGGACATTTGGGTGTGTGCTTTCATGTCCTTAACCGTAAATTTTTGTTGTGTCATTTCATCTTCACCAGCCAAAACGACAAATGGAATTTGTTTGCTGTCGGCATATTTTATTTGTTTTTGCAATTTGACAGCTTCAGGGTAGATTTCTGCCCCTATGCCATTTTTTCTTAACAGATTGAGTGCTTGTAGGCAATAACGTTCTTCTTTGACACCAAAATTTACAAAGAATATAGTAACAGGACTTTGTATCGTTTGATTTTGGTTCAATTCTCTCCATATATCAAAAATACGTTCCACGCCAAAACTGATACCCACGCCGGACATATTGTCTAAACCAAAAATGCCTGTTAGATTGTCATATCGCCCGCCACCTGTAATGCTTCCAATGGGGATTTGTTTGGATTTTACCTCAAAAATGCTTCCTGTGTAATAGTTTAACCCACGAGCCAAAGTCAAATCCAAGTTTACCTCACAATGAGGAGTCAAATGTTCATCTTCAATATAAGATAAGATGCTTATACATTCTTCAATGCCTTTTTCTCCCTCAGGAATGCCTTTGAGAATTTCTTTTAAAGTGTTGATTTTTGTATGATTATCTCCTTCAAGTAAAAGTATTGGTTTTAATTTTTCTATAGCCGACATCTCTATGCCTTTTTCTTGTAACTCCTCACACACTTTTACTAAACCAATTTTTTCCATTTTATCAATGGCAACGGTTATATCAACAATTTTATCTTCATAACCAATGTATTGTGCAATTCCTGAAAGAATTTTTCTATTGTTGAATAAAACACAGACTTCCATATTCAATTTTTGGAACACGGTGTCTATCATGTGAATAAGTTCCACCTCGTTGAGCAAGGAATTACTACCGATAATATCAGCATCACATTGATAAAATTCGCGATAACGTCCTTTTTGAGGCCTATCTGCTCGCCAAACGGGTTGCATTTGATAGCGTTTGAAGGGGAATGTTAATTCGTTTTGATGTTGAACAACAAAACGAGCAAATGGAACCGTTAAATCATAACGCAAGCCTTTTTCGCAAATACGACTGGCTATTTTTGTCGGTGATTCGTTTAAGTCTATATCAGGCGTAAAATCACCTGAATTAAGCACTTTAAATACCAATCTATCACCTTCTTCACCATATTTTCCCATCAATGTGGATAAATTTTCCATAGAAGGTGTTTCTATGGGCAAATAACCAAATTGTTCAAATGTGGAACGTATAATATTGAAAATAAAGTTTCTGCCTATCATTTCATTAGGCAGAAAATCACGTGTTCCGCGTGGAATACCTATTGTTTGTTTTGCCATCTGTTGCTTTCTTTTTATTTGCAAAGATAACATAAAAAATGCAATCTAAACCTTGTTCATTAATTAAATGTACGCTCGTAAGTTTTGAACAAAAATAGCCATAAATATTTTGACACATTAGAAAACACCAAACAAAATGATTAAATTATATTTAATTTGTATTGAATAATTTAACAATAAAACAAATGCTTTTATTTACATTTTTTTTTGAAAAAAACAAGAATAAAAAAAATATATTCTAAACTTTTTGTGAGTATCTTTGCATTGTCTGAAAAATAATCATATTATTTAAATA
>CALAVA010000196.1 GCA_937892025.1 uncultured Bacteroidales bacterium | reverse complement strand
ATTGATGATATTTATAAAACATATACTGAAGAAAATATTGAAAAATTTAATAAATATAAAAACTCTAAATTTTTTGTACGCTTATATAAAAGAATTTTGTACTTTTGTTAGTTGATAAGTTGAGCGTTTTCAACTATATAATTTATTGATTAACAAAATAATAACAGGTATTGTGAATAAGATAAATCCTCAAGAGAATTACGAATCCAGCCAAAAAGCCATTGGTTATGTGTCTCGTAAAGAAGCCCGACAAAGCGATTATGA
This sequence comes from uncultured Bacteroidales bacterium, assembly GCA_937892025.1. Classification (GTDB taxonomy): domain Bacteria; phylum Bacteroidota; class Bacteroidia; order Bacteroidales; family WCHB1-69; genus UBA1205. The sequence goes on along the minus strand of CALAVA010000196.1, from coordinate 2,407 downwards.
TCGCATTGGTTTTATGTCAGGGTTAGAAGTTCACCAGCAATTGAACACTGACCATAAGTTGTTTTGCAGGTGTCCTGCTGGTGTTTTTCAAAAACCAGAACAATATGATGCAGAATTATTTCGTCACATGCGTCCAACACTATCGGAAATGGGCGAATATGACGGCACTGCATTAATGGAATTTAAAACGAAGAAAAACATTGTCTATCGTATTGCCAACAAGACGGCATGCACCTACGATGTTGATGACACCCCTCCTTTTCCAATCAATCCACAAGCATTACAATATGCCTTGGAAATAGCCTTAGCCTCAAAATTGAATATTGTAGGGGAAGTACACATTACTCGTAAGCAATATTTGGATGGATCTATTCCAACAGGGTTTCAACGTACGGCCATTTTAGGCATAGAAGGGGAAATTCAATTAAAAAACAAAAAAGTCAGACTTATTCAATTAAGTATAGAAGAAGATGCTTGCCGTGAGGTTTCTGATATTGGACACACTCGTATCTATCGTACAGATCGCTTAGGTATGCCATTGATAGAAACGGTAACCTATCCAGAAATGGTCAATCCTGACGAATTAAAAGAGGCATGTGATTATATCCGTTTTCTCAATCGTAGTACAGGCAGAGTAAGAACAGGCATCGGAGCGGGTCGTGAAGATGTGAATGTAAGTTGCAAAGGTGGCACAAGAATAGAAATAAAAGGTGTTGCTCATACTAAATGGATACCAGAATTATCTCATGTAGAATGTTTCAGACAATGGGCATTGTTGGCAATTAAAGACAAACTCAACCAAAGAACTTCCAAAGACACTTGGAAAATGCAAGCCATAGAATTGAACCCTAAAGATTTCAAATTCTATTATACACCTATCGTAGAGGCTCTTCATAGAGGCGAAAAACTATACGCCGTCAATTTGCCACATTTTGCAGGCATGTTGTCTCATTTCACCCAACCGGGCAGACCTTTTTATGATGAATTTGCTTGTCGTCTAAAAGTTATTGCTTGTTTAGAAAAACCTAATATGGTTACTAACGAAGATCTTGATGATGTTGTAAGTAGGCATGTTTTTGAACAGATACAACATGTTCTCAATGCAAGTGATAATGATGCTCAAATTTTATTCTGGGCGCCAGAGGCAGATATAGCAACCGCTTTGGACGTTATAGAAGAACGTGCAAAAATGGCTTTTGATGGTGTTCCAAAAGAAACTCGCAAGTCTATGCCTGATGGTACAACTATATTTGAACGTGTTTTACCTGGAGCAGACAGAATGTATCCCGATACCGATTCGGCTCCTATTCCATTAGAAAATGATTATATTGAACAATTGCGTAAAAATATTCCTGAATCAGTAGCAGACCGCTATCAACAAATGATACAATGGAATATTCCAACAGACACATTCAATTATATCTTCACACACAACTATTATCCAATCCTCAAAAAAATTGCCACAGAATTGGAAATGTGTCCTAAATATGTTGGTGTATTTTTCGGACAGAAATTAAAACATCTGCACGGACAATATAAAAACATACCTTTCGACATCAACAGAATCTATGATTTATTTGCATTTATCAAATCACAAAATCTTGATAAATCAATAGCGTACAATATGTTGCAAATTATGTTCCAACAACCAGATATTGATTTTGAAGACATTTTAAAAGCCTTAAATTTTAAACGGATAAATAAAGAAGATGTCATCAAACAAATCCCGACTTTACAACAATCATTTGCTCCTGCACGCAAAGACACAACAGATACAGATAGAATAAATAGTATAATGGGGCGTTTACGTAATGTAAGTCTTGGCAATATTTGTTTGAACGAATTGTCTCAAGAAATTGGCAAACACTAAAAAAAGAGGGTTTATGAGTGAAGAATATTTTCAAGGATATAAAAAAGAAGCATTAGAAACATTAAAAAAATATAATGCACACGTTTGGGATAACGCTGAAATAGACACCACACGAGGACATTTTTCAGGTAAAATATTGCCTCGTGCTGAAAACACAGACTCCAAACATATTGTTGTAAAAGTAGCAACAGGTTATAATATTGGTATTGATATAGATACAATTACCGATATAAAAAGTCATGCTGTTCCACAGCCGAAATTTCAAATTCCGGAAAAAGAATTTCCTTACACAAAAGGATTGCCTCATGTAAAATTGTTAGGTACAGGTGGAACAATAGCCTCTCGTTTAGACTATAGAACAGGAGCTGTTATTCCAGCATTCTCACCCGGCGAATTATATGGTTCAGTACCCGAATTGGCAGATATATGCAATTTGGATACCGAAAAGATATTTGCTGTATTTTCCGAGAATATGTCTCCTGTTGAATACATTGCTTTAGCGAAAAAAATCGGTGAAGAAGCAGATCGGAAGAGCGT
>CALAVA010000195.1 GCA_937892025.1 uncultured Bacteroidales bacterium | reverse complement strand
AGAGCACAACCTTGCCAAGGTTGGGGTCGCGAGTTCGAGTCTCGTTTTCCGCTCTTTTTTTATTCAATCATTAACACGTTTTTATGATTGTTTTTCCTTCTTGCAAAATCAATTTAGGTTTAAACATTGTTTCCAAACGCGAAGATGGCTTTCATAATATTGAAACATGTTTTTTCCCTATTACAACATTATCTGATGTATTAGAAATTGTTCCCCATGAGCATTTTTCTTTTATTCAAACAGGCATTCCCATTCAGGGCAAAGATGAAGACAATTTGGTAGTTCGTGCTTTTCAACAATTTCAAGAGGTGAGCAATTGTACGAATGTTCGTATTGGTCTTCATAAATGTATTCCAATGGGTGCAGGTCTTGGCGGTGGCAGTGCAGACGCTGCTTTTACCATTATGCTACTCAATGATTTGTTTAAAACGAATTTATCTACTTCGCAAATGGAAAACATGGCTGCCCAGTTAGGTAGCGATTGTGCTTTTTTTATTCAAAACAAACCTTCTATAGGTCAAGGACTTGGTAATGAACTCAGCCAAATCACAATACCACAACTTCAAAATTGCTATATTGTTTTAGTCAAACCCAATCTATTTATCTCTACCGCTGAGGCCTATAAAAATTGTTTGCCTCAAAAGCCCCAAAAAACGATAAAAGAAATACTTTCTATGCCTATAAACCAATGGAAAGGCTTATTAACAAACGACTTTGAAAAAACATTGTTCCCCATTTATCCTCAATTGAAAGAGATAAAAAATTGCTTTTATCAACATGGGGCTATTTATGCTTCTTTATCGGGTAGCGGAGCCACTGTTTTTGGTATATTTCAACAGTTTCCACCAAAAATAAATTGGGAGAAAGATTATTTTGTCGCCTTCTCCCAAGTATCATTATAAGGCTTGTTTTCTTTTATAGGTGTTCAACATACCATTGACAAGCTTTTTCTAATCCTTCTCTTATTTTATATTGTGGACAATAGCCTAATAATTTTTCGGCTTTTTCAATAGAAGCCAAAGAATGCGGAATATCTCCAGCCCGATTAGGTCCATACTGAAAGGCAATATCTGCAATTTTGGGATTATATTTAGATAAAATTTCTTTCAAATAGGTGGCTAATTGATTCAATGTTGTTGTTTCTCCACAAGCCACATTATAAATGGTATTCAAGGCTTCAGGGTTGTCTGTTGTAGCGGCTAAATTGTTCACTTGTACCACATTGTCTATAAAAGTAAAATCTCGTGAATATTCTCCATTCCCATTTATTTTTGGAGAGCGTAAATTGAGCAATTCTTTTACAAAAATAGGAATTACAGCAGCGTATGTACTTTCTGTATCTTGTTTATATCCAAATACATTAAAATATCTCAATCCGATATAATCCAAACCATATAAATTATGAAAAATTTGGGCATACAATTCGTTTACATATTTTGTAATAGCATAGGGAGAAAGCGGTTTGCCAATATTTTCTTCTACTTTAGGTAATTCTTTAGAATCTCCATAAGTTGAAGAACTACAAGCAGATATAAATCTTTTCACGCCTGCATCTCGAGCGGCCACCAACATATTTAATTGTCCACCAATATTGACGGCATTAGTTGTGATAGGGTCATCAATAGATCGTGAAACGGAGCCTAATGCTGCTTGATGAAAGACAAAATCTGCCCCTTGACAGGCTTCTCTACATTGGTCCACATTACGAATATCTGCCAAAAAGAACTGAAAATTTGGAAAAGTCTCCAAATGAGCAATATTGGACATCTTGCCTGTGGAAAGGTTGTCCATACATAGCACATAATTATTATAGCGTACAAAAAACTCACAAAGATTAGAACCAATAAAACCGGCTCCTCCTGTTACAACAACTCGCTTGTCAGTTAGAATTTTCATATTTTGTTATTTCCAATAATCTTAAACAATGTTTTAAAAATAATATGTATATCACATTTTAAGGAAATGTGGTTGATATATTCAAAGTTAAGTTTTAGTTTTTCTTGCATAATTTGCTCTCTATAAGTTTTTTCTGGATTTTCAGATTGTGCCAAAATTTCATTTTCATTGATATATTCAATGGAAGCCATATCTGTCAATCCGGGGCGGACAAGCAAAACCTTTCGTTGTTCTTCGGTATACTCATTGACATATTTTCTCACCTCTGGTCTTGGCCCTACGATACTCATATCGCCTTTTAAAACATTCCACAATTGTGGCAACTCATCGGCTTTTATCTTACGGAGATAATAACCAATGGGTGTTATTCTATTATCGTGATTACCAATGGTTAGCAAACCGTTTTTATCGGAATTTTCCTGCATTGTGCGAAATTTTAGCAAGACAAAATCCTTATCATTCTTTCCCACACGTATTTGCTTATAAAAGATAGGTCCTTTTGAACTTGTTTTTACCAATACCGCTATAATCAATAATATTGGCAATAACAACAATAAGCCCATAAATGAGAACAAAATATCAAAAACGCGTTTAAAAAAATGTTTGTACATTAAATTAATATGAATTTTCTTCTTCGTCTTCGTCGTCTGAAATTAAAATAGCCCCTCCCGCTTTAACCTCTGCTTCCCAATTAGGGAATTGAATTTCACCTTTCATAGTAGAATGTAAAAGTCTGTAATTTTTTGAAGTTTTATCGGGATTATAAAAAACAAAATACACATTTATTTGTCCATTAGGCACTTCGTAATAATACCAAATTTCATAAGGATAACGGGTTCCATCAAAATTATGAGGTTCAATTTCTGAAGGCGGTCCATATTTCAAATAACAAACTCCCCTATCTGTTTTATAACCTTTAAAACGTAAGGTGGAATAATTATAATTCACTTGTTGCACTCTCTTATAATACTCTGCCCATGCCGCTTGAGGGTCTTGTGCATTTCTGGCATTCCAAAAATGATAAAAGAAATTCAAAGCATCTTCATATTGATCTTCTGATTGAAAATTTTCAATGAAAGCACGTTCCATATCATTGGCAATCACATGCATATAATTCAGATATAATTTTAAAGTATCAAAAGGCACATTGTCCACTGATTTTGCTTGCACTTGCACTACAGAGGGATTGCTTCTTTGAAAAAACAATGTAGAATAGGCATAAATAGTATCTTGCTTGTCTTTTACTTCTATCTGTAAAGAATAGTTGCCAGATGGTAATTCTGAAATATCAAACGTATTCATTAAGAAAGAAATATTTGATACTTTCATCATTTTTGTGTTGTGATATTCTTTGGTCAGCGTCTCATTGGGTTCTGTTGGCACTATAGACACCTCAACGACAAACTCTTGACTATTCTTAATGAGGTCTGTGTGATAAATTTCAACCCAAAAAGACAATGAATTGACATATTCCGGATAGAAATTGGAAAAATAAGGAAGATATTCCCAACCATGTTTGCTATAATAAGAAGGTGAGGTTGCGGGTTCAAACTCAGATAACAATTGTATGGTCGAAAGACCAACCACTTTATTGCTATAAGTCATATCAAGCATTTGGCTATATTTTATTGGGCTTGTTGTTGTATCATTTGCATCAACAATATGTAAGTTTAACATATATTTATCTTTTGGCAAAGGCAAGCGTAACAATTGATACGTATTATTTTTATTTGTTAAAAGAGTGTCAGCATATATTTCTGTTGTAAAATGCCTTTGAAAGGAAAAATGTTTATTTTTATCTGTTAAAGACTGAAAATCAATATCTACGACAGCCTCTCCTTGATATTGTTGATTGGCAATCGGCACATAAATCATCGTGGAACCTAAAAATAAAAATTGCATTTCAGC
>CALAVA010000194.1 GCA_937892025.1 uncultured Bacteroidales bacterium | reverse complement strand
TATCAATAATCTACCTTTGTTATTTTTATTCTGCAATCCAACCAATTACATCACCTTTGGTTACCTTAGTTCCTTGTTTTACACAAGTATCTACTAATTTTCCATCAATAGGTGCGGATATTTCCTCCAAACCATAATAAGCCTCTATACATGCGAAGAAATCTCCTTTTTTAAATTCCTTTCCCGGTTGCGGAGCAACAGATTTGTCTGTAAAATCTGCCTCCCAAAGCATTGTTCCAGAAACAGTTGCAACAACAGGTGTTGCATTTGGATGTTTGTCAGAGATGTAAGCAAACAGACGTTGCTCTTGTGCTTCTTTGGTAGGAGGAGCCAAAGCAGCGGCTTTATCTGCACGTATTTTTGCTAAATCTTCTTCAAAACGTTTTTTTGCAACTCCCGATTTATAATCACGATATTGTCTATCGTGCATAGCCAACTCAAATAATTCCTCTTCATCTTGACCGAGTTCCCAACCGTTTTCTTCCATCTCTTTACGATATTCGTCCAATTGGTCTTTTACAGCCTCATGAGGCACCCCTGTATAGAATTCCAAACCTTGTTTTTCTGCCAATTCTACTATTTCTGGGGCTAAAGTGCCAGGTAATTTGCCTGTTTTACCTAAAATCATATTCCAACTATCCTTATCTATTCGAGAAAAGCGAGGTTCACCATTTGCCATAGCAAAAATATTCATCAATGCAATATTCTTTACATATTGGCTAAATGGGGTTACCAATGGAGGATTGCCTAATTTTGGCCAAACATATTCCACTTCTTGGAATAATTGTACCACCAAATTATCCAAAGAGACCTCTGGTTTGTTATGTTTTCTCAATGCAGCGTTGATAGCGGCGTGCATACCTTTCAAATCAGCCATCATAGAACCCATCATACCGCCAGGCAGACCACAGCCCACCAATAATGAATTCATAATTTTGTTTCTTGGGTCTATAAAATCGCCCAAAAAATCATCCATAAACGATTGTGTTAAACTACGTGCCTCCATATAGGCAGACATATTAATATCTGGCACCATAAAACCTGCATCTTTTAACATGGCTCTAATAGTAATCACATCAGGGTGTACCATGCCCCATGATAATGGTTCCATGGCCACATCTATATAATCAGCACCTGCACGAGCCACTTCTAAAGTAGAAGCGACAGAAAATCCCGGTCCCGAATGACCATGATATTGCACCTTGATATGAGGATATTTCGTCTTGATGGATTTTACCAACAAACCCAATGTTTGTGGGCGTCCAATACCTGCCATATCTTTCAAACAAATTTCATCTGCACCATATTCCACCAATTTATCCACTACTGACATATAATATTCTACCGTATGGATTGGGGAAGTTGTAATACTCAAAGCGGCTTGTGAAATCATACCTGCCTCTTTGGCATATTTAATAGACAATTCCAAATTGCGGTGGTCATTCAAACCACAAAATGAACGCATAATATCCACACCTTGTGCTTTTTTTACTTTTGCCATCAATCTACGCACATCGGCTGGAACAGGAAACATTCTTATGCCATTCAAAGCACGCTCTAACATGTGTGTCTGAATGCCTGCCTTGTTAAAAGGTTTAACCCATTCACGAACGGCCTTATTGGGATTTTCGCCATATAATAAATTTACGTGTTCAAAGGCTCCACCATTGGTTTCTATTCTAGCAAAACAACCCATATCAACAATAACTGGAGC
>CALAVA010000193.1 GCA_937892025.1 uncultured Bacteroidales bacterium | reverse complement strand
TGAACTACCGCCTGCGCGACGCCATCTTCTCGCGCCAGCGCTACTGGGGCGAACCGTTCCCCGTGTACTACAAGGACGGTATGCCATACATGATTCCGAAGGAGTGCCTGCCACTGCAGCTGCCAGAAGTGAAGGACTACAAACCCACAGCCAACGGAGAGCCGCCGCTGGGACACGCCACACGCTGGGCATGGGACACCAAGACAGACAGCGTGACAGACTGCTCGGCCATAGACAACAAGAGTGTGTTCCCACTGGAACTGAACACCATGCCGGGATTTGCAGGTAGCAACGCATACTATCTAAGATATATGTCTCCAAATTGTACCGATGCCTATATAGACAAACAAGCCAACCAATATTGGCAAAATGTTGATTTGTATATCGGAGGCTCCGAACACGCCACAGGACATTTGCTTTATTCGCGTATGTGGAATATGTTTTTATACGACAGGGGACTTGTCTGCCAAAAAGAACCATTTAAAAAATTGGTCAATCAGGGAATGATACAAGGACGCTCTAATTTTGTTTACCGAATAAAAGGAAGCAACACTTTTGTTTCTTTACACCTCAAAGACGACTATCAAACCGACCCCATACATGTAGATATAAACATTGTCAATAATGATATACTTGACATCGAAAAATTTAAAGCATGGCGACCTGAATTTGCCGAAGCCGAATTTATTCTTGAAAATGGAAAATATATCTGCGGGCATGAAATAGAAAAAATGTCTAAATCTATGTACAACGTTCAAAACCCGGACGATTTGGTGGAAAAATATGGGGCAGACACACTACGAATGTACGAGATGTTTCTTGGCCCGATAGAACAATCTAAACCATGGGACACCAAAGGCATTGAAGGTGTGTTTAGGTTTATAAAAAAATTCTGGAAACTATTCCACAACAACGCCGAAGGCTGTTTTTGCATCGTTGAGGACAAGCCATCTGAACAAGATTTGCGCACTTTACACAAAACCATCAAAAAAGTAGAAGAGGATATAGAAAGAATGTCTTACAACACGGCAGTAAGTGCTTTTATGATTTGTGTCAATGAATTGTCAGAGTCTAAATGCAAGAATCGGGCTATATTGGAACCATTGACCATCATTCTCTCCCCTTTTGCTCCTTTTATCTGTGAAGAATTGTGGCATTTGTTAGGACATACAAACACTATCAACTACGCGGAGTTCCCTCATGTTGAAGAAGCCTATCTGCAAGAGACGACTTTCAACTACCCCATATCTTTTAATGGAAAAACACGTTTTATGCTATCCTTGCCTATTGATATGAGTAATGCAGAGATAGAAAAGTGCGTATTGGCTGCGGAAGAATCCCAAAAGTGGTTAGGTGGAAAAAATCCCAAAAAAGTCATCATTGTTCCCAAAAAGATAGTCAATATTGTTTGTTAATTTTTTTGTTGCTGTCCAATAAAGTAACCTTCTTGCCTGCCCTTTTTTAAGTGTTAGGTGTTAGGTGTTAGGTGTTAAGTGTTAAGTGTTATATCGCACGAAATCCCATTTGCTGAGTTTCAGCAAATATCAAATACCTCTTTGAAAGCATCTATGCCGACGGCGAAGAAATAATGAAACTACTCACCTCCATCCTCAAAAAGAAAAAGGCCACCCAATACATACCACCTAACACTTAACACTTAACACTTAACACTTAACATTTTGCAAACGTCAAATTGGTGAGGAAGTCATTTGCAAAATTTTTGCAAACGTCAAATTGGTGAGGAAGTCATTTGCAAAATTTTTGCAAACGGTTTTTCATGCGATATAACACATAACACATAACACATAACACCTACCACCTACCACCTAACACCTAACACCTAACACTTAACACTTAAAAAAAAACGAGCGAATTAGAGTTTTTGCGGACAGCAATATTAATATTTGTATTTATCCTTCCAAAGGATTTTTAGGCGTTTTCTCATCTCTATCTCACGCTGATTATCGCCGGGATTGTAAAATTGATAGCCACAAAGTTCTTTGGGAAGAAATTCTTGATTGACAAAATTATGTTCAAAATCGTGTGCATATTGATAATCTTTTCCATAACCGAGTTCTTGCATCAGTTTTGTAGGAGCATTGCGTAAATGTAGGGGAACAGGTAGGTCTTTGTATTTTTCAACCATTGACAAGGCGGTATCAATAGCCAAATATGCAGCATTGCTTTTGGGAGAACATGCCAAGTAAATGGCAGTTTGAGACAAGGGAATACGCCCTTCTGGCATACCAATCACTTTGACCGTATCAAAACATGATTGAGCCAACAAAAGAGCATTTGGATTGGCATTCCCAATGTCTTCAGAAGCAAGAATAAGCATTCGGCGAGCAATAAACAAAGGGTCCTCACCACCTGCTATCAGCCTTGCCAACCAATAAACGGCTCCATTGGGGTCACTGCCTCGCATAGATTTGATAAAAGCAGAGATAATATCATAATGATTTTCACCATTTTTGTCATATATACTTAAATGCTTTTGAATAACGTTTCCAACAACTTGATTTGTTAGGATAATGTCTTGTTTTTGTCCGTATAAAGCATAGCAAGTAAGTTCAAACGCATTAAGCAGTTTTCTGGCATCTCCCCCAGAAATGACTAACAAGGTAGAATCTTCTTTTATCTCGATTTTTTGTCGTAGATTCTCTTCCATCTTTCTTTGTGCAGTATGGAGAATCTGTCGTAAATCGTCTTGCCCTAAACTTTCTAATATATATACTTGACATCTGGATAATAATGGTGAAATCACTTCAAAGGATGGATTTTCTGTTGTCGCACCTATTAGTATGACTGTTCCCGATTCTACGGCTCCTAAAAGAGAATCTTGTTGCGATTTGCTAAATCGATGAATTTCATCAATGAAAAGAATAGGGGTTTCTGCTGACTGTTTCGCTTTCTCTATAATCTCTCTCACGTCTTTTACGCCGGAATTTATAGCACTGAGTTTAAAAAATGGAACGTCTAAATAGTCCGCAATTAGAAGGGATAAGGTGGTTTTTCCTACTCCGGGAGGCCCCCAAAAGATAATAGAGGGAATTTTACCTTGTTGTAATGATTGACGTAAAGGTGAACCTGCACCTATCAGATGTTTTTGACCAACATAGTCTTCGAGGGTATGGGGACGTAATTGCTCTGCTAATGGTATATTTTTCATTGTGGGGTATTATAAGTTGCAAATGTACATAAAATAGTTGAAATATATGATTAGTAGGTGTTTTTTAGAATAGGAGAGGGGAAAACAAAAAAGAAACCAACTTCTGTTGGTTCCTTTTTTGTTGGTTTCTGAGTTGTAAAATTATGATTTTTTTAGAATTCCCAAAGATCCTCTTCTTTAACACGAATGTTCTCTTTAATTTTTTCTGATTCCAATATCTGGTCTAATCCATTGACGATATATTCATAAATTTTTCTGTTATTGTGTACGTTTTCTTCGCCTTCAATAAAACTAGCAAAACGTCTTTGCAGAAAAATATCGTCATAGGTTCTACGTTGTGCATTATTTTGTGGATTAAAAACCTCCGTTACTGCCAATATATCTCTTACTTCATTGTAATAGATGTATCCAAAATTTCTCCATCTTCTATTGGAAATAGGAGCAAGCCCATCTTCATCATCGTTGGTAGATTCTTCATAAGTGCCATTTACCGATTCATACCAAAACATAGGACAAAGACTGATAATGCGTTGATCCATTACAGATCTTTGTTTGTCAATAAACCATTGTTCAAACAATTTGTAACGGAATATTTCACTGGCTCCAAAGGGAATAAACAATATACTTTGCCCAGTATCTTCTCCCCATTCGTTATAAAGTGATTGCACTTTTGTTTCTCCCATACTTGCCATTAGGGCAGGTATAGATTTGGGAGTAGATACATATTCATCGTCATAAACCATCAATGGTTTTGAATTAAGTTCAGCCGTATCGTTAACGGCATCTAACAAAGCCTGCATCAAACTTTTCCAATTGCCTTGTGGGTCCTTGGGATAATACAAGGGCTGATTGAGTTTTTCTCGTAAGTCCAAAACACGCCAAATTAATTTAGCGTACATAACATCTGCCTCACGAGGGGTCACTAAATCCATTGGTTTGAATTGATATATATGCTTTTTTTCATATATATTATCTATAGGTTTCCGAATGGGTTCCAATACGGTATTTGCCGTATCTTGTGCTTGCTGACTACCTTCTTCACTTTCAAAAACTTGTCCGAAAGAAACGCTCAATATGAAAGTGAGTGCGATTGCTAAACTTAACCGTTTCATAATATTACAATTTTTAATGTTATCAACTTATCTTATACGAACACTCAATGGTCTTTGAATGGTCTTTTTGCCTGCTTCACTATTGATGTTTATATCACTGAACTCTATCATTGTATTAGATGCTGCTGATCTAATTTTAGAAATGACCTGATCGTTGAAACGTCCGCCATTAATCAAAATAGGAGCATCTTCTACACCACCTCTAATAAAGGTAACTTTATAAGAAACAACAGACCATCTTAATTCAAAGTTAAAGTCAGGAGACATTTTTGCTGTAATCATTGGATTTGCCAAGATAGCATCTTTTGGTTGTTTGCCACCTGTTATTTGTCCGCCAATAAATACCGAAGGTTCGGGTACATTTTTTACACGAAATTTTGTCTCACCCATTTTTTGGGTTTTCCCGCCACCTACATCTGCTGATACTGAAATAGTTAATTCTTTACCTGATAAAGAAGTCGGTACAACTACATTATATCTACCACCTCCTAAACTAGTAGCGTTTGCTCCACCCCAACTAATACGTAGTTTCTCAGGAGCAACAGGAGCGGCTATGGAAACAGGATTGCCTATAACAGTATATAATACATTCATTTTTTCTGCGGCTACTGCAGCAGATGGTTTGGTTAC
>CALAVA010000192.1 GCA_937892025.1 uncultured Bacteroidales bacterium | reverse complement strand
TTGAGCCGCAACTTCTCGAAGCACATAAATGGATTCTGCTTCAAGTTCTTTTAAATGTGTGAGTTTATATACCATATTTTAACTAAATGCTCCTGATAAATAATTTTTTGTAAGTTCTTTTTGTGGATTATTGAAAATCTGTTCTGCCGAGCCTTCTTCTATAATTTCACCGAGATACATAAAAACAACATAATCGGCGATGCGGACTGCTTGTCTTAAGGTATGTGTAACCATAACGATAGAATATTTATCTTTTAGAGAAACGAACAAATCCTCCACTTTTTTGCCTGAAATTGGGTCTAAGGCACTTGTTGCTTCATCGGCGAGGATATATTCTGGTTCTACCGCTAAAGAACGAGCCAAACAAAGTCTTTGTTGTTGTCCTATTGATAATCTGACAGCAGGTGAGCGAAGTCTATCTCTTACTTCTTCTAAAAGCCCAACGTTTTCAAGATTTTCAAGAACAACTCGCTTAAGTTTGCGGCCTCTATACATATTATTGATACGACAACCGTATGCAACATTAGCATAAATAGACATGGGCAGAGGACATGGTCGTTGATTGACCAAACCAATTTTACGCCTCAACTCTGTTACTTCATAACCATTGCTACTTATTATATCTTGTCCATCAACCAAAACCTTACCATCTATTTTTACGTTTTCTACCGAATCTATCAAACGGTTCAAGGTTTTTAACAATGTTGATTTTCCACAACCAGAAGGACCAATAATGCACGTGATTTTTTTCTCTGGAAGTGTAAGGTTAATATTCTTTAGAATATGACTACCTTTTATATAAACATTCAGATTTTCTACTTCTATAGACATTATAATTTATTTTTCGAAAAACGATTGGTAATAAAACGCCCTAATATACTAAGTATTAAAACTATAATTGTTAGCACCAAGGCTGCTGCATAGGCTCTATCTCTTACTTCTGGAATTGGGCTGCTCAATTGGAAAAACACAGACAATGGCAATGTTGCCGTTTGTTGAGATAATGCTGTCGGGATTCTATCTGAATAACCTGCAGTAAACATAACAGCAGCGGCGTCTCCAATAGCTCTACCGATAGACAACAAGGTTGCTGTTGCTATACCCGGAGCAATTTGACGAATAACAACTTTCAACGTTTCCCATTTAGTTGCTCCTAATGAATAGGTTGCATCTAAAATATCACGAGGAAACTCTCTTGTTGCCTCGTCCATAGTACGAATAAAAATAGGGATAATCAACAAGGTTACCACTATAATTCCACCCAAGAGCGAGGCTCGCAAGCCAAAAAAGACCATTATTGTAAATCCAAAAGCCCCATACACAATAGATGGCACTCCAAATAAAACATCAAAAGCCAATCGTGCAACATAAGCTAACTTTGAATTTTTTTTCAGATAGACATTTAAAAAGAAAACAACTGGAATAGAAATGATTAACCCTAATATAGTGGAAGCCCCGACAATATAGAGCGACCCTACTATAGCATTTAAGAAACCGCCTTCTTTGCCAATATAGAAACCGCCACCGGGCAATTGACTAATCATTTCCCAACTTATTGTTTTATATCCTTTTGAAACAATTGTCCAAATCACGCTAAATACAACACCAAAAACAATAATCATTGATATGAGCATCAAGATTTTAAAAATTAGTTCTTCGTATTGTTTTGATTTGTTTCTTGCCATTTTATTTATAATTGTTAATTTAATTTCTTTTCCATTCTATACAAGACAATTCTTGACAAAATATTGAAAATCAGCACTACAACAAATAGAATAAGTGCAGCAAACATCAATGCTGATTCATACAAGGGCATAGAAAGCATTTCTCCATAATTGTTGGCAATCAAAGCGGGAATAGGGTAACAAGATTCAAAGATATTGTTTGGAATAGAAATCATACAACCACAAACCATCAATACCGCAATTGTTTCTCCAAATGCTCTTGAAATAGCCAAAACCGTAGAGGCAATTATACCTGCAAAGGTTTTTCTTATAACCACTTTTTTGGTTGTTTGCCATTTTGTTGCCCCAAGTGCCCAAGAGGCTTCTCGTAATTCTATGGGGACAATAGAAAACACTTCTATAAATAAACTAACCAACAAAGGCAATATCATCACCCCTAACACTATGCCTGCCGCCAAAACGGTATATCCCGAAGAATATTCCACAAAAAAAGGAGCGAGTTTTTCAGAGATGAAAGGCACAATAACCAATATTCCCCAAATGCCATAGATAACAGAAGGCAATGCCGCCAAAATATCCAAAGCGGGAAACACACATTTTTTGACTATCGGTTTGGCATATTCTGTAAGAAAGATGGCTGTAAGTAAGGATATAGGAAATGCCAATAAAATAGCAATAAAAGTAACCCATAGTGTCCCTACTATAAAAGGCAAAAAGCCAAATTCACCTTTCATTGGTCGCCACTGACTTGAAGAAATAAGTTCCAAAAGAGACCTTTCACTTAATATGGGAGCAGATTTGAAGTATAGACCTATACCCATAACTATTACAAAAAGAATAGAAATAATGGTCAAAGTAAACATTGTTCCCTTTGCAAAACGATCCATGAAAACTCTTGTTGTTCGCATAAATTAAATGTTTGTTTGCCTTCTTAAATATCCAACTAATTAAAAATGCAAAAATACACCTTTTTATTAAGGCGAGTTCTAATTTTAACTTTTTTTTTCTCATTATATAGATTCAAGTGGCAAATGCCAATTTATAAAACAATTATTTTTTTATGAAAATACATCACAAAACCATGAGTTTGACTCATGGTTTTGAAGGAATTAAGTGTAAAGGTATAAAATTGAAAAAGAGGGAGTTTTCTCTTTAAAAACTTCTATCCGATAAATTTTCATAAGTTTGTGTGGAATGTATATTCAGATTTTTTCTATTTTTGCAGAAAAATAACATAACAATAACAATATCAAAATGAAAATAGCACTTTTTTCCGCAGTTTCTGAAGAGGTTGGAGCGTGGCAATCTCGGTTTCATTTTACGGGCATTGGTCGTGAAAATGCCACTCGTAGCATCCTTGATTTCATCAATCAGCACAAAGATGAAAATTTTACTATCGTCAATATCGGAACGGTAGGCTCTCATGTTTTTCCGGTCGGGACAATCCTCAGTATAGATGAAATCATTTCCTCTGGTTCTGTTTTTAACTCGTTTAGAATGTTACCTGCCCATTTTTCACTTCCTAAAGAAATGGAAGTGCCACATGCAATTTTATTTTCATCTGATAGTTTCGTTTCTCCTGAAGTCTATACACAAGAACACCTTAACACGATGAAAAAACAATCTCAATGTTTTGATATGGAATCATCAGCCTTGTTTTCTATTGCTGATATCTATGGAATCCCTTACATATCTTTCAAAATTGTTTCTGATAATCTTGATGTTACTCTTAATGTTTGGAAAGAAAGGGTGGTTGAATTGTCCCATACAATGACCCTTTTTCTTGAAAAGGTATTTGCAAACTTCGATGAGGTCATATTTATTTAAATATGAGAGCAAATTTTCTATAGTTCTATCCATTCTTCGCTTTTTGTTTGGTGAGCAACAGCAAAAAATCTTTTGCAAGAAGGTCTAATTTTATAGTTACCTAATTATTTTTTGTACCTTTGCAAATTCAGAATGGCTGAAACAATGAAAAAGTACATCAAAGATATATTCAAGTTTATTCTTTTTTTAGCATTAGGATTGTTTTTTGTGTGGTTGTCGGTTAAAGACCTTGATAGCAGCCAACGTTCTATGATATGGACAAATATCTCTAATGTTTTTTATGACCAAAGATGGATATTTTTATTGTTTTGCATGCTTATTGGTGTTCTTTCGGTTTGGTTTCGGGCTTTTCGTTCCATTTTAATGTTAAATCCCTTAGGGTATCAAGTGTCAAAGATGAATTCTTACCATGCCATTATGATATGCTATTTGGGCAATTTGGCTTTTCCTCGCTTGGGAGAAGTGTTGCGATGTACAATTTTGCAAACACATGAAAAAGTGCCATTTCAAAAATCATTGGGAACGGTAGTGGCAGAAAGAATTATCGATGTGCTGATTTGCGGAATTATGTTCATCATAGCCTTGTTTTTGGAGTATGACAAACTATCTGCCATTTTTACAGAAAGCAATTCTTGGGAAAGAATGATGGATTTTTTCAAAGGTAAGGGAAAATATATCGTTATAGCCATTGCCCTTGCTTTACTTGTTATTATTTATTTGTTGAGAAACAAAATCAAAGATATTCCTCTTGTCAAAAAAATAAAATCTGTCATTTGGGGATTTTGGGAAGGTTTGATTTCTGTCAAAAACGTTCAAAATCCGATAGCCTTTGCCTTACATTCCATAGGGATTTGGGTTTGCTATTATTTGATGTTTTATATTTGTAGTTTTGCTTTCCCCGAATTTTCAGCATTGGGAACTCAAGCTTTGTTAGCCTCATTGACTTGTGTTGTGATAGGCACTTTTGGGTTTATCGTTGCTCAAGGTGGTTTGGGGGCTTATCCTTTGTTGGTTTCTCTTGTGTTGGCTTTGTATGGACTAACACCAGAATACGGCTTGGCTATAGGATGGGTAATATGGACAACAGAAAATGCAATGTATCTGATATTAGGACTTTTATCCTTAGTTATAGTTTCTTTAAAGAAAAGAAAATCATAATGTGATGAATTACAAAAAAATTATATCAGATAAGATATTTTCAACAGCAAAAAACAATGCTTTGTTGGAAAGATGGAAAAATGAACAACAAATACTTGTCTTTACCAACGGTTGTTTTGATATTTTGCATCGCGGACATATTGATTATCTTTCTCAAGCGGCAAGTTTTGGAGATAAGTTGATAATTGGCTTAAATACAGATAGTTCTATAAAAAGAATAAAAGGGGAAAACCGACCTATCATTAATCAAGAATCGCGGGCGATATTGTTAGCCTCACTTTGTTTTGTTGATGCCGTAGTGTTTTTTGAGGAAGATACACCCTATCAACTCATAAAAGATATTCAACCCGATGTGTTGATAAAAGGTGCTGATTATCAAATAGAAAATATTGTTGGGTATGACATTGTTACCGCTAAAGGAGGAATGGTGAAAACCATAGATTTAGTGCCAAATTGTTCCACTTCTGCCATTATTGAAAAAATAAGACAAATAAAAGATTAATTATCAGGTATCAAAAAATCTTGGTCAGAATCAATTTCTATATTTTAGTTTCACTAATCCATAAAAACACCTATAAATCAAACATATAATCTATTTATAAGACAGATTTTATAAAAAAATCTGTCTGCTTTTCTAAAAAAATATGATTTTTTTTTATACTTTTGCAACCGTTTTTTTAGGCACTTTTTAGAGTTGCTGAAAACGTAGCCTTGGTAAAGGCTGGGGGTAGCCCTATAATATTCCATTTGAGTATTAACAATTTAATAGGGTTACAATATGCAAAAATCTCGTATTTTAACATATCTATATAACACGATAATCGTGTTGCTTCTTCTATCTGGCATTATCTATGTAGTGTTACAATTTACTCATTTTGGTCATGTTGAGTACACTGACAATGCTCGTGTGTGTCAATATGTTGCGATGCAAAACACGCGTATTCAAGGTTTTATAAAGGAGATCCGTTTTGAATCCTATCAGCATGTCAATGCAGGTGATACGCTTGTCATTATTGAAGATAGCGAGTTTAAACTACGTTTAGCACAAGCCCGATATGACCTTGCTCGTGCAGAACAACAAAGCAAACAAGCGGGTTCATCGGTTCGTACTGCCAATAGCAATATCAGTGTTACAGAAGCCGCCAAATTAGAAGCGAAAGCAAATATGGAAAATCTTGCTCGAGAAGACTATCGTTATGAACAACTATCACGTACGGGTTCTGTTTCACAACAACTTTATGAACAGACACATACGGCTTATCTTGCTGCACAAGCCCGATATGAGCAAATCTGTCATACTATTGATATGCAACAAAATATGGCAGATGAACAAGGACACAATCACTCTGCTACTCAAGTTGCCGTGCAATTAGCACGTGCTACCGTAGAACTAGCAGAATTGAACCTTTCTTATTGCTACATCATTGCCACACATTCTGGAGTTGTAGGTGCACGTGATATCAATGTAGGCGAATTGGTTAGTCCGGGACAAACACTTGTCAATATAGTGGACGAAAAACAAATATGGGTTGAAGCCAACTATCGTGAAAGTCAATTATCTCATATCAAAAACAATGCAGAAGTTAATATTTCTGTAGATGCTGTCCCCGGTATTAAATACAAAGGTCGTGTTAAAAGTCTATCTGATGCCACAGGGAGTGTGTTTTCGTTGTTGCCGATAGACAATGCTACGGGTAATTTTGTCAAAGTGGAACAACGTCTTACTGTCCGTATTGCTTTGGACGAAAATAGCCCAAAAGACCTCGCTCGCCTTAAAGCAGGTTATAGTGTAGAATGTGAGGTTAGATATTAAGTAACAAATGGCAAACACTCCCCTCTCCAATCAAAAGAAAATGCCCTTTGTTATGCCTATGTTTAGGGCTTTTGTTCCACGAGGTTTGCAACCATGGATTTATGTTGTTATGGTATTTTGCATTCAATTTTCTGGCGGAGTTTATCTTGGTGCACTTGAGGCTGTTCGTGGTACGACAGGGTTGCAAATTGAAGACTTGCTGATGTTGCTCTATACTAGTCTTGCAGGCATGGCAATATGGTTCCCGATGTTGTTTCGTATGAAATTTCGTTTTACAAATCAACAATTACTCATCGGTGCTGCTATTACTATTGCTCTTTGTAATTTTATTGTCATGCACACAACCAATATGGCAATATTGCTCCCTATTTGTTTTCTTTCTGGTATAGCAAAAATACAAGGCACTTTTGAGTGTATGTCTAATATACAACTCTGGATAACTCCACCACGAGATTTTGGAGTGTTTTTCCCAATGTTACATATTGTATTATTAACTGCTATTATAGGAAGTTCATGGCTTGCTGCAGTCATCGCTTTCCATTTTACATGGCAAATGATGCACGTTTTTACCATTGGCACTATGTGTTTTGTTGTATTTATCCAACTTGCCTTATGTAAGCCGTGGTGTCCGATGCCACAAAGAATGCCACTACGAGGTATCGATATTTCAACAGGCTTGCTTATTAGTTTGTTAATGCTTATGGTCAGTTATTTTCTTGTATATGGCGATTATCTTATGTGGTTTCATTCTTCACAATTGAGGTGGATAGTGGCACTTGGTGCTATTTTATTAGCCTTCATTCTTTATCGGTTAAAAACAGTAGAAAAACCTTATATTTCACTTGATGTTTTTAAATATAAGAATGTTTTTGCTATTCTGTTTGTTACTATTATTGCAGAAATACTACTTGGTGCCGAACATACACTTGAAGAAATTTATTGGACGGAAGTGCGTGGGCTTGAAGAACATACAAAAACAAGTCTTTGTTTGTGGGCACTATTGGGTGTTTATGTAGGTGTTCTCATTACACGCTATTGGCTTGGACACAAACGTTGGAAAGTGTGGAAATTATTTGCCATAGGCTTTGGGTGCATTTTTGTATATTCGCTGTGGATGTATTTTTACATGGATGTAAATGTCCCTATTGAGGGGTATCGTGGAGCCATTGCTTTTCGTGGCTGTGCCTATGCTATTCTTGCTGCTTCGCTTATGTGGAGTTTGCATGAATCTGTGCATGATTTGGAGCATTTTTTTATGGCATTATTCATTTTCAATATTATTCACATGTACCTTGCTGGTGCCTCAGGATATGGGCTTTATACTTCTCTTTTCCAACATTTTATGGCAGACAATATGGCACGTTATGGTTCGTTTCTCACGCTAACGAATGTAGATATGGCACAGTTTGATATGGCTGAGTTTATGAATAATTATTACTTGCATTCTATGATGAGTGTTACGCTCAAACAAATTTTTGGACAAATAGTATGGCTATCTGCCTTAATGACAATTACTTTTCTTCTATTAGATATTCCTCGTATTCGGACGGGGATTGAGAAAGTTCCTTATTGGTCTGTGTATGGCATTAAGATGCTTGGACGAATGAAGGCAAAATCATAATATATCTGCAAAAAACATTTTTTTCATAAATTTGACCAAGCCTTAAAAGTTGTACGATTGCAACGTATAGTTGTAGCACAAAGTGCCACAACTATACGTAATACAATATGAGGCTATTTTCCCAATTCTTTATTGCTTTTCTGTTTTTAAAGCAATACAAAGTTCGTTGAGTTGTTCTTCACTTATAGCGGAAGGAGCATTGCTCATGGTATCTCTTCCTGAATTATTTTTAGGAAAAGCAATAAAATCACGAATGGAATCAGAGCCATTGAAAATGGCACACATTCTATCAAATCCGAAAGCGATACCACCATGAGGAGGTGCACCATATTCAAAAGCGTTCATTAAGAATCCAAATTGTTTTTGGGCATTTTCAGGTGTAAAGCCTAATACTTTAAACATTTTTTGCTGCAATTCTTTTTGAAAGATACGAATGGATCCACCACCAACTTCTGTGCCATTTATCACCAAGTCGTAAGCATTGGCTCTTACCTCAGCAGGTGCATTTTCCAATTTAGCAATATCTTCTGTTTTGGGGGAGGTAAATGGATGATGTTTGGCATAGAAACGTTGTGTTTCTTCGTCCCATTCTAATAAAGGGAAATCTATTACCCACAAAGGCTTAAACTCATCGGGTTTTCTCAATCCCAATCTATTGCCCATTTCCAAACGCAATTCACATAAGGCTTTTTGTGTTTTTTCTGTCTTTCCACTCAAAATCAAAATTAAATCACCATTTTGGGCATGGCATTTTTCGGCTACTTTTTTCAAATCTTCTTGGGAGTAGAATTTGTCCACAGAAGATTTGAATGTTCCGTCTTGGTGGCACAGAATATATACCAAACCTGCTGCTCCTACTTGAGGTCGTTTTACAAATTCTGTTAATTCGTCCAATTGCTTGCGAGTGTAGCCACCACAACCTTTAGCACAAATCCCGACTACCAATTCTGCCTCGTTAAACACCTTGAAATCACGATGTTGTAAAACGTCATTCAATTCTACAAATTGCATATCAAAACGCATATCTGGCTTATCGCAACCATACAATCTCATAGCGTCAGCATAGGTAATACGTGGGAAATTATCAAAACTGATGTTTTTTAATTTTTTGAAAAGGTATTTGAACAATCCTTCAAAAGTCTGCATAATATCTTCTTGACCGACAAAAGAAAGTTCACAATCCACTTGTGTAAATTCAGGTTGTCTGTCTGCACGCAGGTCTTCATCTCTAAAACAACGGACAATTTGGAAATATTTGTCCATTCCGGCCACCATCAGCAATTGCTTGAATTGTTGTGGCGATTGGGGGAGTGCATAAAATTCTCCCGGATTCATACGTGAAGGCACTACAAAATCTCTGGCTCCCTCTGGAGTGGATTTCATCAAAAAGGGAGTTTCTATTTCTATAAATCCCAATTGATTCAAATAATTTCTGATTTCCATTGCCAAATGATGTCTAAAGATAAGATTTTGTTGTACGGGTTTTCTCCGAATGTCCAAATAACGGAAAGCCATTCTTAAATCATCGCCACCGTCGCTATTATCTTCAATGGTAAACGGTGGTGTTTTGGCCTCGTTGAGCAAATGAATTTCTTTTACCTCAATTTCAATATCTCCTGTTGGCAAATTTTTGTTTTTGCTATATCTTTCTACAACTTTCCCTACAACCTGAATGACAAATTCTCTTCCCAATTTTCTGGCTTGTAAACATAATTCCGCATTTGTTTCCATATTAAAAGCCAATTGGGTAATGCCATATCTGTCTCTTAAATCAATAAATGTCATTCCCCCAAGGTCTCTTGAGCGTTGCACCCAACCGCATAAGGTAACTTCTTGATTTACATCCTTAATATTTAATTCTCCACAAGTATGTGTCCTATACATTTTTAATAATATAATTTATAGTGATATAATAAATTTTATATTTTTTCTAAAACTTGTTGTAAAATACCACAAGCCTCTTCAAGTTCTTTTTCGTTGCTAATCACTG
>CALAVA010000191.1 GCA_937892025.1 uncultured Bacteroidales bacterium | reverse complement strand
CATAATCCGGAACTTGCCGAAAAGTATTCAAGTAGGATAATAAAACTTAAAGATGGGAAGATTATTAGTGATACCAATCCATATGATGGAAAGATTAATACTAAAGAAGAAAAAAGTGTCAATAATGCTAAAACGAAGAAAACAGGAATGTCTTTTTTGACAGCATTGTCATTATCATTTAATAATTTAATGACTAAAAAAGGAAGGACAGTTCTGGTGGCTTTTGCGGGAAGTATTGGAATAATTGGTATTGCTTTAATATTAGCGGTATCAACTGGTTTTCAAAATTATGTTGATTCAATAGAGGAAGATGCACTTACATCTTATCCACTAACTATTATGCAAGAATCGACAGATATTACAGGTATGCTTTTAGCAATGACTACTGGTAGTCATGAAAATAAGGGTACTAATAAAGTAACAGAACAACAATATTTAACAAATATGTTATCTAATATTAGGGCGAATGATTTAAAAAGTTTTAAAAAATATTTAGAAGAAAATTATCAGAAAGTAGAAGAAGATATATCAACAGTAAAATATTCTTACAGTATTGATCCACTAATTTATACTTATGATACCACTGGAAAATTAGCTAAATTAAATCCAAGTAATTTATTTAGTTCAATATATAAGTGAACTACCCATCATCTAAAGTTAATGGGCTTCTTGTTTCTTAGACTTCGTAACCTACAGTCTCCACAAGCGTAAATTCGGGCTATTCCATCCCTACTAAATATTTATATTGTAATTAAGATAATGTTCTTAATCCCTCTTGTAAGATATTTTTTGCTGCATTGATATCTCTATCATGTAGTGTATGACAATTAGGGCATGTCCAATTTCTGATAGATAAATCTTTTGCTTCTTTAAACTGATATCCACATACATGGCATAACTGACTTGATGGATAAAATGTATCTATTTTTATTAGTGTTCTTCCGTACCAAGTAGACTTATATTCTAATTGTCTTATTAATTCTCCAAAAGATGCATCAGTTATAGATAATGCTAAATTATGATTCTTAACCATATTAAAAACACGTAAGTCTTCAGTTACAATAACTTGGTTTTCGTTAATTAACCTACGACTTATTTTGTGTAAATTATCTTTTCTTATATTAGTTATCTTCTCATGACATATAGCTATCTTTTTCTTAAATTTATTATAGTTATTACTTCCTTTTTTCTTCTTAGATAGTTTTCTTTGTAATTTCTTTAGTCTACTTTGATAATATTTTAAAGTATGAGGATTTTCATACTTTACTCCATCTGATGTTATTACTAAATCTTTAATACCTAAGTCTATTCCTATTTGCTTATTTGTTATAGGTAATACATCATTGTTATTACATTCATAGGTAACACTAACAAAATACTTACCGCTAGGTGCTCTAGATATGGTAGCATTCTTTATCTTACCATTTAATATTCTATGTACTTTGGCTTTTACTAGCCCTAGTTTAGGTAATTTAATATAATTATTATCATAATCAACAACAATATTGTTATTGGTATAATTAGTCGTATATGATTCATGATTATTTTTTTTGCTTTTGAATTTAGGAAAACCACTATCTTCTTTAAAAAACTTCCTATAAGCATTATCTAAATTATATATAGCATTAGTAAGTGAAAACTTATCTATTTCTCTTAACCAAGGATATTCTTCTTTAAAAACATGGTTACACCAATTATTACAATCATATTTAGAAAATGATTCTAGTGTTTGACTATACATATCTTGTTGAAATTTTAACATCTTATTATAAACAAATCTGACGCAGCCAAATGTTTTGTTAATAATCATAATTTGTTCATTATTTGGATATAATCTATATTTATTAGTCTTTAACATAGTTATCACTTCCTTATCCTTGATTTTCTATATATTCTTTTAAAGTTTTTTCACTAACATTACCAATACTAGATATAAAGTACCCATCAGTCCAAAATGTTTTTTCTTTCCAAAATTCTTTACTTAATAATTTGGAATTATTTTTCCAAATGTAATATGTAGTATAACTCTTAATTAATTTAACTGTTTTACTGATTGATATATTAGGTGGTATTTCTAACATGTAATGAATATGATTTTTATCTGTTTCCATATGCTTTATAGCAATATCATACTTATCACAAATTTCTCTTGATAACAATTTTATATCATCAGATATTGCCTCATTATAAAATAAATTTTTTCTATACTTGCACACAAAAATAAGATGATATTGTAATAAAAATTTACGCCTATTAACTGATTTGTATTTACTCATAAATACATATTATAACAAATACATATGTTTGTCAATACTTTTTCCTTGCAAAATTTGCAAAAAATTACGTTTTGCTCTTCCTTGACCAATAATCTAAAGTTTATTGGATTGCGTCAGGTTTTATTTCAACTGCAGCATATTCTCCATCTTTAAATTCAAGTATACTATCAACTTCAAGCCCACTAACATTATCTCTAAAGTGATATAAATTTCCCCCTAAATAATCAATATATATTCTTAAATCTCTTTCTACTAATGATTCAAACATAAATCCAAAAGTATTTAAATCATCAAGTAATTTATCTGCTGTTAATCCTAAAATCGATTATACGAAATTTCGCTATATGCCTCCTGATTTTCTATGACATATAGCCTTGTCAAAACATCAAGATAATCAGCCAAAGTATTTCTACTTCCAAGTAATTCATCATCATCTGAATAATCATCTATATCCTTTAACAATGTTTGATTATTTACAATTGATGATTCATTTCTAGCAAGTGACCTTAACAACATACGCATTTTATTCTTATCTCTCTTTTTTTCATCATTTATATCTTTATCTAGTATCGTTTCAATATAACTGTTAGGTATTAAATCAACTAAATCATCGGATACATTTATATTACTAGGCAATCCCCTCTTATAATTAGTGAAGCAATTTCTTGAAGAGATGGAACAACTACATTTATAGTTTTTTGAGTATCATTATCCAAAAAAGCACTGCTTTTTGCATATTTTGATGAAGTCCATGTTTTGCCACACCATTTTGCACCTTCTATCAGTACAGCACCTGATGCTTCCAACTGTTCCTGCAATTCTTGGTCGCAAACACGCCCTCTGTAACCTTGAATATCCATATCTTTTTTGTCGTTTTAATTTAATTAAAAATGTCGTTTGTTATTTATATTGCAAAAGTACTAATAATTATTTAATTATGCAAGTAAATTGATAAAAAAAACGACGTTGGTCTTGAAACGCGGAAACAGACCTTTTTTCACTTCCGACACCGCTTGCCGCTCTTTTATTGCCCCTGCCACATACGGGAGTTGTTGCTTGGATTTGGACAACTTGCGTTCTGCCACACGCTTGCTATCTATCTTCATCGCGGACATATTCACGTAAGTATTGGGCATCACAAAACAATACGTGGCATCGAGTCTTAATCCTACCTCATTTAGTTCGTCGCGGAAAACTTTTTCCGACATTCCGACATTGTCGCCACAAGTAAAGACTGCCCACACGTATGGCGATATGCCTTTGAATTTCAATTTGCTGACAAATTCCGACACCAAATGCGGCGGCCGCCACGAATATATCGGAAAAACAAAACCCACCGCCTCGCCTTGCGATAGGGTGTATTCGTATCTGCCCTCACGCTCAGCGTCGGGGATAAATATAAGTGTTTCGCTTAAATCTTTCGCCAAACTCTCGGCTATAAAACGGCTGTTGCCACATCCAGAATAATAAAAAATCATATCGCTATATTTTTTTATTGCTGTCCGCTAAAAGTTGAAAAGCGATAAATCATGTATCCGCAATGCCGATAAATAGGCATTGCGGATACATTAAGGACTAATCTACGACATGTTTCAGATAAGCAGGCTGACATTCCAAACCATTTTCTCCCGTTTTGTAATCTGAAATATTATCATTTGTTCTCTTGCTTATTCGTTCTCTCATTGCCTCACGGATAGAATTATCATATTCATTCATTTTTTCTTGGTCCAAACTTCGCAAAACGTCGTTAGTAATCTTTTGATTTCTTGATTTGTTTTCTTGTTGCAATCGAATTGTTTCTTCCATATTATCTTGCAATTGAGTACTAACATCTTCTTTTTTTTCAATAGGTTTACCATTCAAGTCTATCTTTTTTTGCACATCTGGACAAGAATTGTGCAATCCTGTTGCAATAATAGTTACTTGTACCTCTTCTCCCAAAGACTCATCAAATCCACACCCCCAAATAAATTTTTCTTTCATTCCGCAAGTTTTGTTTTCCAATTCTTCGGTTATAGTTCCCAATTCTTTTACCAATATTTCATGTTCTGAACTATAAGAGATAAACAGCAACATTTTTTCAGCACCATAGATGGAATTATCATCCAAAAGTGGACTTTCTATGGCTTGAGCGACAGCGTCCAAGGCTCTATTTTCACCGGAGGCTCTCCCGCTACCGATAATGGCCGTTCCACTATTTCTCAAAATGGTATCAACATCTCTAAAATCAATATTTATATTGGCTTCTGAAGTAATAAGTTCAGCAATACTTTTAGCAGCAATCAACAAAACATCATCCGCTTTGGCGAAAGCATTACTCAATGTTAAATCAGGATAATACGATGCCAAAGACTGGTTTTTAATTACCAAGAGAGCATCTACATTTTCTTGCAGTTCATGAATACCATTTTTTGCTGTTTTAAATTTTTCATCTTGTTCAAAATTAAAAGGGAAAGTAACAATACCAACGGTCAAGATTCCCATTTCTTTGGCAATGCTTGCCACAATAGGCGAAGCCCCTGTTCCTGTACCTCCTCCCATTCCAGCGGTAACAAATACCATATCTGCACCTTTTATTGCCGCCTTAATTTCTTCTTCACTTTTAACAGCAGCCTCTCGAGCAACATCGGGAACCGCTCCAGCCCCCATGCCTTCTTCACCCAACTGAATTTTCATGGGAATAGGACTAGTATCCAATACTTGTTTGTCTGTATTGCAAACAATATAATCTACACCTTTAATACCTTTGTTATACATGTGTTTTACAGCATTGCAACCACCGCCACCAACACCAATAATTTTAATAATTGTTTTTGCTTTTACTTTTGTATCTGAAACAATCGGTTCTACACTCAACAATTCAACTTCACTCATCTTTATATCATTTTTTTAATTAACACTATATTTATATTCTATCATCGTCATCAAAATCATCATCGTCTGTATCAGACAAGTCATCATCTGGCAATAGTTTTCCTAAAAGTTTGTCTAATATCTCTTTAGAAATTCTTCCTCTTATAGGAGGTTTTTTGGTTTGTTCTTTCTCTATTTCATTTTCTTCTTTTTCTAAATCCTTTAGGTTTTGATTTTTTTGTGAGTATTCTTCTTCGGAAAAATCATTATTATATTCTTCTTCTTGTTGCTCTATTCCCATTATCATTAAACCCAATCCTGTTGCAAATCTTGGATCTACCAGCACATCATTTTCTTTAAAAAGAATCTTTTCTTCGGGTTTTCCGATACGCACTTTCATTCCTAATTTGACTTCTGTAAATTCCTTAAGTCCATTCATTTGTGCACCTCCTCCAGTAAAGACGATACCGCAATTGAGTCTCTCCTTGCAGCCTGAGCTATCCAATTCTGTATCTATTCGGGATAAAACGTCTTCCATTCTATATTTTATCCCACAAGCGAGGTCATATTTTGAAATTTCAATAGGTTCTCGTCCATGAATGCCTGGAATAGAAATAATTTGATTTTTGTCCGCAACATTTGGCAAAGTGGAACCATGCTCACATTTTAGTGCTTCTGCTTGTTCTTTTGTTATCCCTTTAAACAAATATTTTATGTCTTCTGTAATAACATCTCCTGCGATAGGGATAACAGCAGTATAACGCATAATTCCATCAATAAAAATTACAATATCTGTTGTTCCTCCTCCAATGTCTATCAATGCAACGCCAGTTTCTTTTTCTTCTTCATCAAGCACAACTTCTGCAGAAGCAATTGGCTCCAACTCAAGACCTTCCATTTTTAAATTGCATTTTGCAACACTTTGGAGAATATTTTTAATATGCTGTGTTTTACAGGTTATAATATTAAATTCTGAGCTAATCACCGTTCCTGTCATACCAATAGGATTTTTTTGAGGTGGATATTTATCCACCACATATTCTTGAGGAATAACATCTATTATTTGTGTACCGGGATCGGTTGGTGTTTTAAACATATTTTCAATAAACTGTTTAATATCTTCTTTGGTAATTTCCGTATCTGCATCAGCATGTTGCCGTTTCATATCGCTTGTTACTTTGATGTTGCTAATATATTGACCGGCAATACCAACCATAACAGTGTCAATATCCATATTGGCATCATCTTGTAATTTTCTAATTACTTGTTGGATAATTTTTGCTGTTTGAGCGATATTTATCACCAATCCACGCTGAACTCCCAAAGACTGATGCATACCATGTCCTAAAACCTCTATTTTCCCATTTGCCATTCTTCTCCCAGCAAAAGCAACAACCTTTGTCGTTCCGATATCCAAACCGACAGAAATACCAGGTTCTTCTTTGACAACTTTAATTGTGTCTTTTTTCTTTCTTTTTGTAAAAAAATTAAAGTCCATTTTCTATTCTTTTAAGTTATCGTTTTTTACAAGGAATTTCTTTCCCATATTTTAAGTTTATCATTTCATATTTATCCCAACCCATAATCTTAAAGCCATTCACATAGATTGATTTAAGGTTGCTAAATCGAGAATCTATCACTTGTTCTATTTGCGGACTCATCGTCAATTTTCCAAACAAAACAACATGATTACCAACTGTGGTACTCAATTGAAAATCATCGTTTTCATCAAGATAAATTTGACAAATTTGTGCCTTCCAAAATTCATCATTATCAACATATTGAGCAATTTTCCAAATATTATACAAATTCAAATATTTCTTTATCTTAAGAGAATCTTTTGTGGCAAACAAACTATCTTCACAAAGATAAATATTATTTTGATATTGATTGTCAATCTTTCCGTTTACGATCAAAAAACGTCCATGTATCAGACTATCATAAGGCAAAATTCTGCCAGTTTTGGATAAAAAAAACACTTTGTCTTCTTGATTATAGACTTTTGCCAATATTTTTTCTTGTTTTATCTTAACAATGAGTTTATCTTTTGAATCAAGAACCTCAACATGCTCTATATAAGGATATAAACGCAATTTGTTTTCAATAATTTGTTTATCCACACTATCAATTTTCTTTCCAATAACATTTATGTTATTGTCTTTTAGATAATGATTTATATTTTCTTGACGCAAAATCGTATCTTCATTATAATCAATTTGATAAATAATATTAGAGAATGTTCTATCCCGCGACGACACCTGATAGAAAACAATTACTACTACAACAAGAATAGCAACAACAATACCGACAACCGCATACTTTTTATTCATTGTCAAATTTTTCTTTTATTTTAACAACTATTCTGTCAATATCTCCTGCTCCCATAGTAAGCAAAACTTCGGGTGCTTCTTGAGCCAAAAAATCGGGCAAATTTTCTTTTGACACCTTTATTTTATTCGGATTTTTTATCTTATTCAACAAAAAAAGTGCATCAATCCCCTCAATAGGTTCTTCGCGAGCGGGATAGATATCCAAAAGCACAATTTTGTCTAACGAACTCAAAGCCAGAGCAAAATCATCAGCAAAATCTCTGGTTCTGGTGTAAAGATGTGGTTGAAAAACCCCACAAATTTTTTTGTTCGGATATAGTTTTTTTACTGCCAAAATTGTTGCCTCTATCTCTTTCGGATGATGAGCATAATCGTCTATATACACAAAATCAAGTCTATCTATTACATATTCAAAACGTCTTTTCACGCCTAAATAATTATTGAGATTTTCTGTGATTTTTTGTATATCTACTCCACAAATATCTGCTGCAGCAGTTGCGGCCACTGCATTTTCTATATTATGTGTGCCTGCAATAGGAAAAGAAACTGATACACAACGATTTTTCGGACACACAATATCAAAACATTGTCTATTAGACACTATTCGTAAGTTTTTTACATAATAATCACAGTCGCTATCCTGCAAACTATAAGTTACGACATTACATTGCGGTTTTAAAATATTCAGAAGCGGTTTTTTGGTAATTAAAAATCCCTGTTTGGAAATTCTATCTACAAAATCTTGAAAAGATTGTTCCAATTTTTCTTTTGAACCATAAATATCTAAATGGTCAGCATCCATAGCCGTAACAATAGCCACATAAGGATTCAAAGACAAAAAAGAACGATCATATTCATCTGCCTCTACTACCAAAATAGAAGCCTGATTATCGTCAACATAATTTGAATTGAAATTTTTTGCGATTCCACCAATAAATGCCGATACTGGTTTATTACCATACAATATCTGTGTCAGCATCGCTGTGGTAGAAGTTTTTCCGTGTGTTCCTGCAACGGCATAAGTTTCTTTATCTGTACTTATCATGCCCAACATTTGTGAACGTTTAACACAAGGAACTTCCATTTGCTGGATATGTTTCCACTCTGCAAGACTATGAGGAACGGCTGGTGTATAAACAACGACATCAATATCTTGAGGAATAAGTTGCGGATTGTCCTCAAAATGAATGTTCATACCTTCTTGTTGCAATTGTGTTGTCAATGGCGATGGTGTTTTATCATACCCCAAAACAGCAATCCCTCTTCGGCAAAAATATCTTGCCAAAGCACTCATACCAATACCGCCTATTCCCAAAAAATAGATTTTTTTTATGTCAGTCAGTGAAAGCATATCTTTCTATTTTATCAATTTAACAACTTCTTTCACAATTAATTCTGTTGCATTCGGTTGGGCAAGTTTAAGCAAATTTGTTTTTTGCTTAGCCAACATTTCATCATCATTGACAAGTGATAATACCGCATCTTTCAATTTTTCTTTTGCTTCAACATCAGGCACCAATAGAGCCGCTCCTGCTTGCTCCAAGGCTTGTGCGTTCTTTGTTTGATGGTCTTCGGCTACATTAGGTGAAGGCACCAAAATACATGGTTTGCCTACAGTGCATAATTCTGTTAAAGATAAGGCACCTGCCCTTGAAATAACGACATCGGCTGCTGTATAAAGCATGTCCATACGCCGTATAAATGGGAAAACCTTTATTCCTTGCAAACATTTCAGATTTTCAGGCAAAGAATTATAATAATATTCCCCTGTTTGCCAAATCAACTGAATGCCCTTTTGCGATAAATCCTCTACAAAAGTAGTTATACTCTCATTGATGGTTCTTGCCCCCAAACTTCCACCAATAACAGCAATGGTCTTTTTTTCTTTTTGCAAACCGAAAAAATCCAAAGCCTCGTCCCGTGTAACAGCAATATTAAGAATATCCCCTCGAATGGGATTGCCTGTCTTAACAGTTTTTTCTTTTGGAAAATATTTTTTTACACTATCATAAGTAATGCAAATACAATCCACTTTATCTGCAAGCAACCTATTTGTCATTCCTGGAAAAGAATTTGCCTCATGAATTAAAGTCGGGACATTCATTTTGGCAGCCATTTTCAAAGCGGGACCACTTGCATATCCGCCTACTCCAATGGCAATATCGGGAGCAAATTCACGAATAATTTTTTTTACCTCTTGCATACTATCAAAAACACGAAAAGGGAGTTTTAAGTTTTCCACGAAATTTTTAAAACTGATTTTTCGTTGAAACCCATAAATATTCAATCCTTTTATGTCAAACCCTGCTTCTGGCACACGTTTCATTTCCATTCTGCCATTGGCTCCAATAAATAAGATATCAGCATCTTGATAATATTCCTTCAAAGCATTGGCAATAGCAACAGCAGGAAAAATATGTCCCCCCGTTCCGCCTCCCGAAATTAGAATTCTCTTACTCATAATACACCTCCTCCGTTGTTTTTTCTTTCTCTTTTTGTTGTTCCATCTCTTTGTTTGCTTCTTTGCTGATATTCAGCAATATTCCTATTGATATAGATGTTGTTATAATAGACATTCCCCCTTTGCTAAACAAAGGCAAAGTTTCACCTGTAGCAGGGAAAACACCCGTACAAACACAAATGTGAACCATCGCTTGAAAAGTAATAAGAAAACCTATTCCAACTGCCAAATAAGCCCCAAATGAAGTATTTATCCTTCTTGCAATAAGCATAGCTCGATAAAACAGAATCAAATATAAAACAATCAATATTATTCCAAAAAGAATACCATATTCTTCTACAAAAAAAGCAAAAACATAATCTGAATAACTTTCTTTTACTCCATAATTATGAATAGATTCTCCCGGACGTGGGAACAAAGAACTTGAAGCAATAGCCGCCTCTGTAGTAAGTATTTCTCGATGTATGTCATCTTTATTACTAAAAGACTCCAATCTTGTTTTGGCTGTGCCTAAACGTTTGAAAAAACTATTTTCACTTTGAGGATTTACTGCATCTGACATCAATATAGAAACTCCTATAGCCACAATAATTGTCAATATGCCCATCGTTGTCGCAAAATACTTAAATTTAAGTTTAGAAACAAATAGTAACACAAAACAAGTTATACCTAAAATAATACTTGCTGAAGTCTTTTGCGACATTATCAATCCACAAACAACAAAAATAAAAATCAATTTATATATATAATCGTGTTTGATATCATTAATGTTGTCTTTGGTTCTTGCCAACCATGAAGAGAAGAAAATAATTACACACAATTCAATAAAATGAATAGTTTGTATTTTCATTCCAAAAACAATTAAACTTCTTTTTGCCCCATGTTCAGAAACGCCAAAAGAAAAGGTAGCAATCAACAAGAGAAATCCCAATGCCAAACCCAATTTGGACAATTTGTACCACCATCTATAGTTGATATTCTGTACAATATACATACAAATAAGCCCAATAAAAAGATAAAAAACATGCCCTTTTATCAAAAACATCAAACTTTGCTGATGGTCGGCATTCAATTTTGCTCCTGTGCTATAAACTGCCAATACAGAAAATAACATAATGAACAAAACGAGTGTCCAAATGATACTATCGCCCTTGTTTTTAGCAAAAAAAGATTTTATTTTGGCAGCGTCTATCATAATTGTGCTATTGCATTTTTAAAAGCTTCTCCTCGTTGTTGATAGTTGGCATAAAGTTGTCCACATGGACAAGCAGAAGAAAATATAACCACACCGCCCTTTTGTGATGCATAAAAGGCTTCGCTTACAGCCGTGTTTATATCAGGACATTCCACAACAAGAGAAATATGTCCTTTGAAAATATCTATCAACCTCTCATTCTGTGTACCAAAGCATACCAAAGCATGAACTTTAGGCGTAACAATAGGAAGCAGTTTTTCATAATCCGTTTGAGCATCATCACTGCCTATTATCCAAACCATTGAGGTTTTTATCTGTTCTATGGCATAATACGTAGAATTGATGTTTTCAGATTTTGCATCGTTAATAAAAGTTACCCCTCTAAATGTTGTTATCGTTTCTAATTTATGCGTTTCTTTATTCAATTTTGATAGCATTGTTCCCCTATTTCGGTTTCTAATAGCTACCAATCTGTTTTCTAACAAACGATTTCTTTCTACTACTTGCGAATTATCTATAATTAAATCTTCAAATTTCATTTTCTTTAAGTTTTATTAACGTAATTTTAAGGTAACAATAGTCAAAACAGCCAATAACATGCCTACAATGATAAAACGTTGTACAATTTTAGACTCATGATAACCTTTCTTTTGATAATGATGGTGAAGAGGAGTCATTAAAAACGGACGTTTTTCCACAGGAACAAACTCATTAACAGCTAATTGGTGTTTTTTTCTATAATATTTACAATACACTCTTTGAATAATAACTGTCAAACTTTCAATTAGATATATTCCACATAAAATCGGCAACAACAATTCTTTACGGATAATGATAGCAAATACGGCAATAATGCCTCCAATAGCCAAAGATCCTGTATCACCCATAAAAACTTGTGCAGGATGACAATTCCACCAATAAAAGCCCAAGCATGCCCCCAACATGGCACCTGTAAATATCATCAGTTCACCCGTGTTGGGAATATACATAATATTTAAATAATCAGCAAAAATAGAATTTCCTGACACATAAGCTAAAATACCAAGAGCCGTAACAATGATTGCCGCTGTACTTATTGCCAATCCATCCAAACCATCAGTAAGATTTGCTCCATTGCTAACGGCACAAATAATAAAAATGATTATCGGAATATAAATTAACCAAGCCCATTTTTCATATCCATCACCCAACCATTTCAACAAAGAAGCATAATCAAATTCGTTATGTTTCACAAAAGGGATAGTCGTTTTTGTTGATTTGGTTGGTTCCACACATTGATAAACATTGACTCCTTCTGCACTTTCGTTTTCTACCTTAAAAACAGATTCAGTAGAAACGTATGTTTTAACATCACACTTTTCTTTGATAAGCACATTCGGGTGAAAAAACAAAGTTAAAGCAACAACAAGCCCCAATACACATTGTCCTATCAACTTGCCTTTGGCAGACATTCCTTTTTTGTTTTTCTTAAAAACTTTGATATAATCATCACAAAAGCCTAACAAACCCAACCAAATAGTAGTAAAAATCATCAATTGAATATAAATATTATCCAAACGATTAAACAAAAACACCGAAATC
The DNA here is from genome assembly GCA_937892025.1 of uncultured Bacteroidales bacterium. GTDB lineage: Bacteria > Bacteroidota > Bacteroidia > Bacteroidales > WCHB1-69 > UBA1205. The sequence goes on along the minus strand of CALAVA010000191.1, from coordinate 8,596 downwards.
AATAAACTAAATAGAATAATGACTCCGCCCATTGTCGGTGTTCCTTTTTTTTGCATTTGGTCAGCCAAACCAAGGTCGCGGATGTCCTCTCCTATCTGTTTCTTTTTCAGAAATTTAATTACATATTTTCCGATTATCATAGATAAAAACAGAGCCAATAGTGCTGCCATGGCTGTTCTAAAAGAGATGTATTTAAAAACTCCTGTTCCTGGCAAATCAAATGTCCTATCTAACCAATTAAAAAGTGAATACAACATAATTCTATATTTTTAGTTTTTATTTGTCCTTTAAATATTCTTTTACTACTTCCACGTCATCAAAATGATATTTTACACCTGCAATATCCTGATATTTTTCGTGTCCTTTTCCTGCAACCAAAATCACCGAATTAGGCTTTGCCTGTATGATAGCGGCTTTTATGGCTTGTTTTCTATCTTCTATTACCAACAAATTATGCTCATAGGCTTTGCTTACACCTTTAAGCATATCCTCAATAATATCATGAGGGTTTTCGCTTCTCGGATTATCAGAAGTCAAGATAACGCGATTACTCAAACGGCAAGCAATCTCTGCCATTTCAGGACGTTTGGTCTTATCTCTATCTCCGCCACAGCCCACAATAGTAACAATTTCCTCATCTTTACAGATAATATTATTAATGGTTTCTAACACATTTTTCAAAGCGTCAGGAGTGTGTGCATAATCAACAATGACAGTTATTCCGTGTTTTCGCAAGGTAAAAAAACGCCCTTCGGCCGCTTCTAAATTACTCATTTGCGTTAACACCTCTTCTTTGTCCAAACCTAAAAGGACCGCCGTAGCATAAATAGCCAAAAGATTATAAGCATTAAATTTTCCAACTAATTTAAACCACACCTCTTTATTGTCTATCCGAAGGTTTAACCCACTAAAATTAGATTCTCCTATTTTAGCCTTAAAATCTGCCTTTGCACTTTGCAAACTATAACGATAGGATTTGGCTTTGGTATTTTGTAACATAAAATCACCATTTGCATCGTCTATATTTACCAAAGCAAATGCAGTTGAAGGCAATTTATCAAAAAATAGTTTTTTTGCATCTCTATAAGCGGCAAATGTTTTGTGATAATCTAAATGATCATGAGTAAGATTGCTAAAAATAGCCCCTCTAAAATGCAAACCTGCAATTCTATTTTGTACAATAGCATGTGAACTAACTTCCATAAAACAATATTGACAACCTTCTTTGACCATTTCTGCCAACATTTTGTTTATCGCAACACTATCCGCAGTAGTATGCGTAGCAGGATAAGTCTTATCATTAATACGGTTTTCTATGGTACTCAACAAACCCGTTTTTTTGTGCAAGGCTATCATTAAACGATACAATAAGGTTACAGTGGTTGTTTTTCCATTGGTTCCCGTAATGCCTATCAACTGCAATTTTTGAGAAGGATTGTCATAAAAATTGGCAGCCAACAATGCCAAAGCCAAAGAAGAACATTTAACTTGTATATAACAAATAGAATCAAGCGTTTGTTTAGGCATTTTTTCCACAACAATAGCAATCGCCCCTTTTTCTATAGCCTGACCGACAAACTGATGACCATCTGTCTTTGTTCCCCTTTGAGCTACAAACAAAGAAGATGATGATACTTCTCTTGTGTCAAAACAAATTTTTTCTATTTCAATAGAAGTATTCCCTTTTATTTGCAAAACCTCAACACCTACCAATAAATCATCTATTGTTTTCATATTTTCAATTCTTTAAATACACATAAGCAGTTTTTTTTTCATATTCTACACGCTCCACTTTTCCTACACCCCGTACAATGGTTTTATATCCCTTTTGTTCCAACAAAAACACAACATCTCGCACATTGCAACCCTTAAAAGAAGGCATTCCTTTTCGGGGAAATTCAAACGGCTTTGACGATATATTATTGGCTGTTCCTACAGTTGTTGAAATAAAGGCATCGTCTTTTAAATGAGGTGTTTTTATTCCCAAGCCTTGATAAAAACAAGCCAAATCTTGCCCATAGGCCAAGGCACAACTTGGATATTTTTGGGATACATTATTTTGATTGTTTTGAGCAAACTCATTAAGATGTGCCATCAGTTTTTCTGCAATTTCTTTACAAATAGGAGCCGCTGCCGCTCCTGCATCTATTGTTGAACCAGATATCAAAACATAACAAGTATATTTTGGAGCATCAGCAGGAAAATAGCCTATAAACGAAGAGTTTTTGGTGTTCACATACTTCCCTCCTATGTTTTGAAAGGCTGTTCCCGTTTTTCCTGCAATCAAAGGGGAAATAGGCTCGTGCAAGGTAGTATCTCGCAAACTGGCTAAATAAAGTTCGTCCCGAATCCTACGTGCTGTACCATGAGTAACAACACCTTCCAAACACTTTTGCACTTTTTTTACCGTTTGATATGAACATATCCTGTCTTTTACTATCTCTGGCTCCATTATTTCAACATTATGCTTATCCAAATTCGGGTTCACTATCTTTTTTACCAAACGAGGTCTAACATAAACACCATCATTGGCAACGGCATTATAATAAGCCAACATATATAATGGAGGAACATTTATACTATAACCATGAGTAATGTTTTTAAAGTCTGCCAAAGAAGAAGTTCGTGTTTTTAGAGTCGGCTTTTGAGCATTGCTTATTTCCACATTCAAATCCAAAGTCAGCCCCATTGTCTTTAAAGCAAACCCAAAAGTATTCAAATCTCCATAAGAGCGTTTAACCGCCTCAAAAAGACCTTCGTTATCAGATATTTCAAACGCTCTTGCTAAAGAGAAATCCCCTTTTTCACAATGGACAACATCTCCCGTGTCTATTTTGCCTGTTTCTAAAGCGGCTATCAAAGAAATCATCTTAAAGGTAGAACCGGGTTCATATTTTTCTGCCATTGTATGTTCGCTTTTTTCAACATATCTGCCATTTTTTAAGTCTAAATTAGAAATAGCCTTTATTTCTCCCGTTTTTACTTCCATGACAATAACAGCACCAAATTTGGCTCCCAACAAATACAATTGTCTTTCCAAAGCAGATTTTGCTATACGTTGTATATCACTATTTATTGTTGTTACTACATTCTTTCCATCTTGTGGGTCTATATGCCTATTTTTTCGTAAACGTATGGTATTGTTATTTACTTTTAAAATCTGTTTCGGAATAATTTCTCCAGAAAGTTCCTCATCATAAAAACCTTCCAAGCCTTTACGAAACACCATCTCATCAACACCATATTTATCGGGTTTAATATCAAACATTCCTAAAACCGATATCGGAAACCCTCCTGACAATTGCCTTCTGACAAAACGCTTGTCTTTTTGACAACCACCCTTAAACGCACTTTTAGAATCACTCCATTGTGCAAAAAGTTCATCTATAGCGTCTATATGCTTTTGTTTTACCCATTTTTTGTTGTTATTCAATCCAGAAACACGAATCAGCACTTTCTGTTTTTCAAGTTGTGCTTTTTCTTTCAAGCCTTCCGCTCTTACGTTTTTGTCATTGCTTTTTATTTTTGTTTGAGCAATATTATACGCTTCTCGATATTTTGGATAAGCCTTTTTTATGTTCCGTTCATAAAACGACCGTGGTTTTTCGGGTGTAATTTGACAAAAAATATCTATCAAACTATCCACTTTAGCCATAAAAAGCGAAGAATCTACCTGTGAAATTTTGGATGGATACCAATACAAATCATAAATGTAAATATTGGCAACCAATATCGTTTCATCATCGGAGCATATATTGCCACGGCGACCTTGTTCTTGAAATTTTTCCAAAGAAAAAGCTCTATTTTTAACAATAACCGTGCTGTCTTTGGGAATCCCTTCTCCTTTGTAATATTTACCAAAGGTAGCCTTTATGTAAATCATTCTTATAGAAGCACATAAAAACAAGGCGAATAACCCTAAAAACAACAACTTTATCTTTGTCCGAAACATAAACTTATTTTTCTTTTTTATTTTCCGCAGACTTTATCACAAAAGGAATATAGCCACCTAAATTAAAACCCTCGGCAAGTGCTTCTTCTTCTAATTGCTTTTCTACATTATAATCTATATTGTAAAACTCTTCCTTCATATTCATCACCTCATCTTTACGAAAAGTAATTTGTTCATTCAATTTATTGATTTTTACTTGTTTTGACTTATAACTCAAACTATTATAACCCAACAAAATCAACAAGATAAATATAAATGCAATAAAAGACCAATTTTTTTTAGAACTTATCATTTTCAAAATTTTTCCATTGAAAAGATAAGAAAAATACATTCCTAATCCACCTTTTTTTCTCTTCCCTCTTTTCTTTTGTTTATGAACAGATTTCGTGTTTGTTTGAACAAAAGGTTTTTGAGTAGAAGTAGAAAGATTTATATTATCCTTTAATTCCGTATCTGATACAGATTGTCTAAAAGAATTACTCATAAGCACTCCTTTCTGCAATTCGTAGTTTTGCACTTCTACTTCGATTATTTTTGTCTAACTCTTCTTGAGCAGGAACGATGGTTTTACGATTGATTGCCACAAAAGGACTCAAATTGTTGCCATATATATCTTTTTCTATTTTGTCCTCAAAATTGCCACTACGAATAAAAAACTTTGTTAATCTATCTTCCAACGAATGATATGAAATCACCACCAAACGCCCACCTTGTCTTATCATTATTCTACTTTGCAACAACAGCATTTCCAAGGCTTTCAATTCGTCATTAACCTCTATTCTAAGGGCTTGATAAACTTGAGCCAAATATTTAAACTCCCGTTTGGTGGGAATACACGAGGCTATTCTCTTCTGAAAATCTACGGACATATCAAATGGTTGTTGTTTCCTTTCGGCAACAATCAAAGCGGACAATTTATTGGCATTATGAATTTCTCCATAATCATAGAATATTCTCCTCAATTCCGTTTCTGAATAAGTATTTAAAATATCTTTTGCAGTTAAATGCTTGCGTGTATCCATTCTCATATCCAATGAACAATCAAAACGAATGGAGAATCCACGATGTTGAGCATCAAACTGATGAGAAGACACACCCAAATCTGCCAAAATACCATCAACTTGCCTAATTCCATTGGCATTCAAATGGTTTTTCATATATTTAAAGTTTGCATTTATCAAGGTAAAACGATTGTCTTTTATAGTATTTTGCAAACTTTCTTCATCTTGATCAAAAGCAAACAATCGTCCATTTTCATTCAACATATTCAAGATAGCCCGAGCATGTCCGCCCGCCCCAAAAGTAACATCCACATAAGTTCCTTCTGGTTTGATAGCCAACCCTTCTACGCTTTCTTTCAACAATACGGCATTATGATATATTGAATTCGCTTCCATCTCCAAAAATTTCATTTGCTATCATTGAAACGTCTTCAGGATTACATTTAAGCGTTTCTTCCATTTGTTTATCATACAAAATTGGATTCCACAATTCAACAAAAGGATTGAGACGAACAGCCAAAATTTCTTTTTCAAAACAAGCGTATTCTTTCAAGTCTTTCGGTATTAACAAACGGTTTTTGCCGTCTAAAAAAATCTCTGTGGCACTGCCGACAAAATAACGCACCAAAGCCCTCTTTTTGGGGTCAAAAACATTTATTTTATCCAACTTTGCCCGAACAATATCCCAAACTTCTCCGGGATATAATGTTACGCATTTATCAGTACTTCTATTGACAACATAACGCCCATGTGCACGCTCATCTAACTCACGAAAGATGTCTGTCGGCAACTGAAATCTGCCTCTGTCGTCCAATTTTATCAGCCCTTTAAATGCCATTTTTTATCCCTTACTATTTCTAAACATTAAAAAATCCCAAAAAATCCCATTTTTCCCCCAACACATTTGTAAAAATAAGCAAGACCAAACCACCTAATAAATCCTGCTCAAATTACCTAAAATAGAATATGAAAAAAAAGAACTTTTTATGACAAATCTTTCTCAAAATCAACAAGAAAGAAACATTCAATTCATTGTATTTTAAGATAGAATTTTGTATTTGCAAAGATATAATATATTTACTGATAAAACCAGAAAAACACAAATATACTTATTAACAATCAAACTAAAATTCATGCTGTTAATTTTGTTAAATAATACTGCTAACAATATGTATATTAAGATTTTAAATGTTATATTTTTCTACAAACATTTGTTGATAACTTTTCCTGAAAGGTAGGCATAAATATTTTCTAAGACAATATTTATACGCTGGGCAAAGGCCTCTTCTGTTGCATATCCGACATGTGGCACCAATACACAATGCGGAGCATTAAACAAAGGATAGTCTTTTGGCAAGGGTGGTTCCATTTCAAAAACATCCAAACCTGCACCCGCCAATTTTTCTTGTTTCAAAGCCATTGCCAAAGCCTCATTGTCCACAACATTTCCTCGTGCCGTATTGACAAGGATAGCAGAAGGTTTACATAAAGCCAATTTAGAGGCATTTATAAGATGATAGGTTTCTTCCGTCAATGGTACATGTACGGAAATAATGTCCGACACCGCCATTAATGTTTCCAAATCAAGATATTGAACCCCCTTGTCTATTAACTCTTGTTTTTGTGTCCGACTCCAAGCCACCACTTTACAACCAAAAGATAATAGCAACTCTGCTGTTTTACAACCAATTGCTCCCGTTCCAACTATGCCTACTGTTTTTCCATACAACTGCCGCCCCAAACAAGCACCTCGTGAGCCACCCTGTCTGATTTCCGAATCCAACAAAGTGATATGTCTATAAATATCTAACATCAAACCAATCGCTAATTCACTGACGGCCATAGTAGCATAACCAGAAGCATTACAAATAGTTATCTGATGTTCTTTACAATATGCCACGTCTATATGGTCTATCCCTGTAAAGGCTACGGATAACATTTGTAAATGCGTACAATGACTTAAAACATTACTAGATAACTTAATATTAGAAACAATAACGATATCTGCCTCACGCATTCTTTCTATCAAAGTAGGTTCATCTTCTTTTCTATCGGCATAAAAAACAAAATCATGTCCCAAAATTTTAAATTTCTTTTCCAATTCTTGTGCCAAATCTACACTAATACCAATCGGTTCTACTGCAACAATTTTCATATCTTTTTTCTTTAATCTTAAATTTTGCAAGCACCCTTGCAGTTTGATTGTTAAACAATAAAATTAGCAAACACTTGTCCAATTGACCTATTCCTCACATGTTTGAATATGCTAACTCAAAAAACTAAAAATATGAATGCAAAGATAGCAAAAAATCATAAAAAAGAGATGTTTTCAGCGGATTTTTCAGCAATTATAGATTCAATATAGACTAAGTCCCCAAGTTATAAAAAAATGCATTTTTTCTCTAACGATTTCTGACTGACTATTTTAGAATTTGTATGAAATCTATATTCAGATTTTGTGTATTGTATGTAACAAAAACATACATTTCGTTTGTAAAAAAGTGTCCATAAAAAAAGGTAGCGAATATTCACTACCTTTTTTAACACGAAATCAATTATTTTTAGTTTTTCTTTAATGATTTATTGACATTTTGTGCAATAAAATTAGCAAAATCATCTATAGACATTGTTCCCAAATCCACTTGTCCATGTTGGCGAACAGAAACGGTGTTGTCGTTTTGTTCTTTTTCACCAACAATAAGCATATAAGGAACTTTTCGCATTTCAGCATCTCTAATTTTTTTGCCTGTTTTTTCTCCTCTTTCATCAATAGAAACTCGTACGTCTTTTTCGTTTAAGAGATTTTCAACATGTTTAGCATAGTCATGATATTTTTCACTAATAGGCAATATAACGGCTTGTTCAGGAGTAAGCCACAAGGGGAAATTTCCTCCAGTGTGTTCTATCAAAACAGCGACAAAACGTTCCATCGAGCCAAATGGTGCCCTATGAATCATAATTGGACGATGTTTTTCATTGTCGCTACCAATATACTCTAAGCCAAAACGTTCTGGAAGATTATAATCGACTTGTATTGTTCCTAATTGCCATTTTCTTCCAATTGCATCTTTGACCATAAAATCCAATTTAGGACCATAAAAAGCGGCTTCCCCTATTTCTACGACAGTGTTAAGATTACGTTCTTTAGCCGCTTTGATGATAGCATTTTCTGCTTTACGCCAATTTTCGTCCGTCCCAATATATTTTTCTTTATTATTAGGGTCACGCAAAGATATTTGGGCTATATATTCCTTAAAATCAAGCGTTTTAAATATATACAGCACAATATCAATAACTTTACAAAATTCTTCTTCTAATTGTTCTGACGTACAGAAAATATGTGCATCATCTTGAGTAAAACCTCTAACACGTGTTAATCCATGCAATTCTCCACTTTGTTCGTAACGATAAACAGTACCAAACTCAGCAATACGAAGAGGTAAATCTTTATATGAATGAAGTGAATTTTTATAAACAAGTATAGCCCCAGGACAATTCATTGGTTTTATAGCATAAGTTCCATCTTCTACTTCAACTGTGAACATATCTTCCTTATAATGATCCCAATGTCCACTTGTTTTATATAATTCTACATTTGCTAAACTTGGTGTATAAACATGCTTATAACCAAGCTCTATTTCTT
>CALAVA010000190.1 GCA_937892025.1 uncultured Bacteroidales bacterium | reverse complement strand
AAAAGAATTGAAACTTTCTTTGATAACCCCCAAGAAGGTTTTATAAGTCGGACGCATTCAATGTGCCACTGCAAATGCGAAAAATCGCTATCATAATATGGCAGTTTTTTTGTTTCAAAACAAGTCCGTTTGCCCTATCTTCATCAAATATATTAGGAAAAGGAGTTGAAGGTAGCAAGCGTTTTTGTATGGTTTGTCAATATTTTTTGCAATGATTAGAAAAGATATGTATTTTTTTTTTATTTTTGCAAATTATATTAATTGTAATTTTAAAAAATTTAATATTTTATGGTAGATATATTTGATAGAATAATGGGGACTCCCGGTCCACTTGGTCAATATCAAGAGTTTGCAGATGGTTATTATATGTTTCCTCAGTTGGTGGGTGAAATAGGTCCGCACATGCAATTCAATGGAAAAGAAGTTTTGTGTTGGAGTTTAAATAATTATTTAGGTTTAGCCAATGACCCGGAAGTGAGAAAAGCCGATGCCGAGGCTGCTGCTCAATATGGTATGGCTTATCCAATGGGGGCACGTATGATGTCAGGAGATACTAAATATCATAAAGAATTGGAACAAAAATTAGCCGATTTTGTAGGCAAAGAAGCAGGTTATTTGGTTAATTTTGGTTATCAAGCTATGGTGTCTATTTTGGATTGCCTCCTTTCACGTAGAGATGTTGTTGTTTATGATGCAGAATCACATGCTTGCATATACGATGGTGTACGTTTGCATATCGGTCGCCGTTTTTCTTTCAAACATAACGATATGGAAGATTTACGACAAGTTCTTAAACGTGCAACAAAATTTGCCGAAGAACAAGATGGTGGCGTTTTGGTTGTTACAGAAGGCGTGTTTGGTATGTCGGGAGAACTTGGTAAATTGGACGAAATTGTTGCTTTGAAAAAAGAGTTTAACTTTCGTTTAATCATAGATGATGCTCATGGTTTTGGCACTATGGGCAAACGCGGTAGCGGTACGGCAGAACATTTTGGTGTAGAAGATGGTATAGACATACATTTTGCTACATTTGCTAAAAGTATGGCGGGAATAGGTGCTTTTGTCGCTTCTGACCGTAAAATAGTTGACCATCTCCGTTTTAACATGCGGTCTCAAATCTATGCAAAATCTTTGCCGATGCCAATGGTTATGGGAGCATTAAAACGTTTGGAAATGATTCAAACACGCCCAGAAATCAGAGAAAAATTATGGAACATTACTCATGCTTTGCAAAAAGGTTTGAGAGAAAATGGTTTTAATATTGGTAAAACAGAAGCCAATGTAACTCCTGTCTTTTTAAGTGGGACAGTGGCTCAAGCCACTCATTTGGTCGTAGATTTACGCGAAAATTATGGCATCTTCTGCTCTATGGTGCTTTATCCTGTAGTGCCAAAGGGAACCATAGAATTACGTTTGATACCTACTGCCGTGCATACATTAGAGGATGTTGAACGTACTGTTAATGTGTTTAAAGAAGTTCGCGAAAAGTTAGACAAAGGAATCTATCCTCTTGACCAAATAAATAACAAACGTATTAGTTTTAAATAATTATTTAAATGGCTTCTTCCGATAATAAATATCAACTGCGGTGTGTGAACTGCGGACACACTACAAAAGATTTTGCAACGTGGTTTGCACAAAATCAATCTTGTCCGCAATGTAAGAGCAAGCACGCGGAAATAGAATACAATGTTGATTATGCCAAATTAGACCAATTATTTGCACAACAGCCCCAAAGTTTTTGGCATTATTTTGATTTTTTGCCATTAAATGACAAAAAAAATATTGTTTCTTTTCAAGAAGGTGCAATTCCTTTGGAAAGATGGAGGTGGTTAGAACAATTTGCGGCACAGAATGGTATTGATTGTGAAATTTATGTTTACCGCAATGATTTAAATGGAGGGACAAATACATTTAAGGATATTGCAGCAAGTATGGCGGCAAGTGTTTTTTCGGAAATTGGTCTTAAACACTATTGTATAGCCTCTACAGGCAATACCGCTACTGCTTATGGTAAATATTTGGCCAAAGCCAATGTGTCGGCAGCCATATTTATGCCAGAAAATGCCATGGCAGCCTCAATGGCAGAGATTTCTTCTTATGGACAACAAGTTTATTGTGTCAAAGGTGATTATTCTGATGCAAAAAAAGTGGCAGCCGATTATTCTACACAATTTAATGTACCTATTTCTGCGGGGAATATAGATCCTATACGCGTTGAGTCTAAACGTACTATGGTGTTTGAATGGTTGAGAATGCTCAAAAAAATGCCAGACGTATATCTTCAGGCTGTCAGTGGTGGTACAGGTCCTTTGGCTTTAGACAAAGCAGTAAGAGAATTATCTGTATATCAGAATATTAGTTTGCCAAAAATGTTGCTTGTTCAAACTGATAAGTGCGACCCGATGGTGCAAGCATGGGAAAAGGCAAAACAGCAAAATTTTCCAGATGGTTTTGAAAAAGATTATCCCATTATTAAAAATCCCGATACAAAAATTTCTATTCTCGGAACAGGTAATCCGGGTACTTATCCCATTGTTGCAAAATTGATGCAAAAATGTAATGGCGATTTTATTCGAGTAGCAGAAGATAAGGTGGAGGCTATGGCGAAAGTGGTAGCGATAGAACAAAAAACACATATAGGTCCTGCTTCTGCTGTTTGTTTTTTAGGATTGATAGATGCTATTGTAAATAGAAGAATACAATCTGGACAAACTGTTTTGGTAAATATGGGTGAAGGCATCAAACGAGCTCCTGAATTTTTAATTAATTTGGGGCATCACATCAAACATGTGGACAATGTTAATCAGTGTGCAGTAGGAGATATAGATGCAACTAAGCATACTCTTTGGGAGGATTTGTTAAAATAGTAAATTTTGACTAAATAAAAAATGCTGTCTATTATAGACAGCATTTTTTTGTTTTAACAATTCAACTAAATAATATTAGTTAGTTTGTTTAGCTTGTTTTAAAGCTGCTCTTCTATCAGCAGCACTTGTTGCATTTGTTGCAGCTTCAACAGTAGCTTCTGCTTCTTTCTTAACAGTTGTAGCGGCTTTTTTAGTAGCCTTTGCGGCTTGTTTAACAGCGGTTGCTGCATTTTCTTCTGCTTCTGCTTGTGCAGCTTCTGCTACAGCTTGTGCTTCTTGAGCCTTTGCTAATTCAGCGGCTAAAGAATCCTGGATTCTTTGTTGTTCTTCTACTTGTGCAATAGAATCAGCGATTCTTTGTTGTTCTGCTGCTTGTTCTTCTGCACTTGGACCACAGGCTACAAATACTAAGCCTGAAACGACTAATACTGCAAATAATTTTTTCATTTTTCCTTTATAATTAATTTAAATTTCTGCAAAGGTAGAAAAAAAAATCTAACAAAAGAATAAAATAAAATAAAATATTTTTCTTCTGTCGCTAAAATTGAAAAAAAACGGAAAAAAATGTGATATTAGTAAGATAATTGTCAAAAATATGTCAATGAATAGATTTTAAGTGTTTTTCCAACAAAAAAGCAGGCAGCCCGAAGGGCTGCCTGCTTGCCATATAACTTATTTCTACCTTATTTCTCTATCGTCATTTT
>CALAVA010000189.1 GCA_937892025.1 uncultured Bacteroidales bacterium | reverse complement strand
GTTGATTGTTTAGTTAAATGGATTCGCTATAACATCACTTGTTCAAAACAAGAAATCCAAATTTATTAGAAAAAAATATAATGTCTTATCTATTTACATCAGAATCAGTATCACAAGGTCATCCCGACAAAGTGGCAGACCAAATTTCAGACGCATTATTAGATGAATTTTTAAAAAGAGACCCTAGTGCAAAAGTTGCTTGTGAAACATTAGTAACAACAGGTTTGGTCGTATGTGCAGGAGAGGTTAATACCACGGCTTATGTAGATGTTCAACAAACTGCACGCAATGTGATAAAGGAAATTGGGTACACAAAAGGAGAATATATGTTTGAGGCAAATTCATGTGGTGTTATTTCTACCATACATGAACAGTCACCAGATATTCATAGTGGAGTAGTCAAGAAAAAACGTGAAGAGCAAGGAGCAGGCGACCAAGGAATGATGTTCGGATACGCTTGTGCAGAAATGGACAACTATATGCCTTATACTATTGACTTGGCTAATCGTTTTATTGCAGAATTGACAAAAGTACGTAAAGATGGTCGTAGAATGAAATATTTGCGTCCAGATGCAAAAACACAAGTAACATTAGAATTTAACAAAAAAGGAAAACCTATTGCTATTAATACTTTGGTGTTTTCTGTTCAACATGATGAATTTTTAGGTGATGATGCTGCTATGCGACAAATTATAGAAGATGACATCAAACGACTAATAATTCCGGCAGTTAGAAAAAAATGTCCTTCAATATTAAAACGTTTGTTCGCTTCTAATTATCGCTTGTTGGTTAATCCTTCAGGTAAATTTGTCGTAGGTGGTCCTCATGGTGATACAGGTTTGACAGGTAGAAAAATTATTGTAGATACTTATGGTGGCAAATGCCCTCATGGTGGTGGTGCCTTTTCAGGAAAAGACCCATCTAAAGTGGATAGGTCTGCGGCTTATGCAGCAAGACATATTGCCAAAAACATTGTAGCGGCAGGCATTGCAAATGAATGTACTGTACAATTGTCTTATGCTATTGGTATGGCACAACCTGTTGGTTTATACATAAATACACATGGAACCACAAAAATTAAACAAAATGGGAAAACGGTTCCTGATGATGAAATTGCTAAAGTGGTAAGCAAAATGTTTGATTTAACCCCATTTGGTATTATTAAACGCTTAGGATTGACCAATCCTATTTATTCAGAAACAGCAGCCAATGGTCATTTTGGAATAGCATCTTACCCTAAAGAAGTAGAGGTGTTCTATCCTGATAAGGAGGCAAAAGTAAAAAAAATAGATGGCAAAAATAGATTTTTCAAAGTAGTGGAATGTTATACATGGGAAAAGTTGGATTATGTCCATGAATTACAAAAAGCCTTTGGTATTTAATATAGGATAAAAAAGCGGTTGATATAATAAACAACCGCCACAATCATCAACAAAATAAATTAATTACATTAATATATACGAAAAAAAATAGTTTTTGTTACAAATAGTATAAAAAAAATCAATATGAAAGCATTAGAACCTTCCATTTTATGGAATAATTTTCGGTCAATATGCGGTATTCCGCATCCTTCTAAACATGAAGAAAAGATTGTCGCATGGTTATGCGATTGGGCAAAACAACACAATATTGCTGTTAGACAAGATGCAATAGGCAATGTTATATTATCCAAACCTGCAACTGCGGGAATGGAAAATCGTAAAGGTGTAATTTTACAAGCACACATAGACATGGTGCCTCAAAAAAATGCCAACAAAAAACACGATTTTACCATAGATCCTATCGAAATGATGGTCGGTGAAGACGGTTGGGTAAGAGCAAATGGAACTACATTGGGTGCAGATGATGGAATCGGTTGTGCTGCTGCAATGAGTGTATTAGAATCAAAAGATATTGCACATGGACCACTCGAAGTATTGATAACTATAGATGAAGAAACCGGCATGACAGGTGCTTTTGGTTTGAATAGTGGAGAATTTAAGGGTGATATTCTTTTAAATTTAGATTCTGAAACAGAAGGCGAATTATATGTCGGATGTGCCGGCGGTTTAGATGCAAATATCTCTTTTGCATACCAACAAATGC
>CALAVA010000188.1 GCA_937892025.1 uncultured Bacteroidales bacterium | reverse complement strand
ATAATGGCAATGGTACCTCCATGACTTGCCAAACCTTGATAACCTATAAACTCCCAACCATTGGGTGTTTCTACAAAGGGAATGAAAATTTCTAAAATATGGTCTTTAAAATAAGCCCAATCGTAGAAAAGACAATGCCCTAAGCGTAATCCAACAATTGTCCATAAAATGGTATAAAGTGCAAATTTATCAATAAGAGCAGACTGCAAATGTTCTTTTTTGGCAATTTGTTGCAATGTTAAATATGCTAATGAAAAGCCAATAACCAATAACAATCCATACCAACCCAATCGTATTGATCCTACTTGAAAAATAATTGGGTCTGCATTCCATGTAATATAATTTAATATACGCATATTTTATTTGTTGATAGACCATTCAACACCATCTTTGGTGTCTTTTAATTGTATGCCCATTTTTGTTAAACAATCTCTGATATAATCTGCTGTTGTATAATCTTTGTTGGCTTTTGCTTGTTTTCGCAAATCTATAACCAAACTCATCAAATCATTATCCAAATTTGACGATTGCGAATTTTGAACATCAATTCTCATACCTAAAATATCAAACAAAAAGGTATCAAAAAGAGTCTTTAATGTTTCTAAATCTGCAGTTGTCAAGGTTGCTTTGCCATCATTGACTTGATTGACAATTTTTGAGGCTTCAAACAAATGGGCAATTACAATTGGTGTATTGAAATCATCATCCATTGCCTCAAGACAATTTTGGTATATTTTGGAAATATCTTCCGATGAATTTGTTGAGGGTTTCAGTTTGTCAAACAAAGCATAAGCGGCAAACAATTTGTTTAAACCTTTTTCCGCTGCTATTAATGCCTCATTAGAAAAATCTAAGGTAGAGCCATAATGGGCTTGTAGAATAAAAAATCTGATGGTCATTGGGGCATAGGCTTGCTGTAATAATTGATGAGTTCCATTAAAAAACTCATCAAGGGTGATAAAATTGCCTAATGATTTGCCCATCTTCTGACCATTGATAGTAATCATATTATTGTGTATCCAATATTTTACGGTATCGGTATTATTGGCAATACGGTTTTGGCATATTTCAGATTCATGATGTGGAAACATTAAATCCATTCCGCCACCATGAATATCAAATCGTTCTCCTAAATATTTGTTACTCATAGCCGTACATTCCAAATGCCAGCCGGGGAACCCCAAACTCCATGGTGATTTCCAACGCATGATATGTTCTGGCGAGGCTTTTTTCCACAAAGCAAAATCGGCAGAATTATGCTTTTCTTCTTGTCCATCAAGTTCTCTTGTCGTAGAGAGCATATCTTCTACATTTCTGCCCGACAAGACTCCGTAATGATAGTCTTTGCTATATTTAATGACATCAAAATAGACAGATCCATTTGAAACATAAGCATATCCTGCATCTAATATTTTTTTGACAATATCAATTTGTTCTATAATGTGTCCGCTTGCTCGTGATTCTATGCTAGGACGTAAAACATTGAGTTTATCCATGGCAAAATGATACTTATCCAAATATAATTGGGCTATTTCCATGGGTTCCAATTGCTCTATACGGGCTTTTTTGGCTATTTTGTCTTCTCCTTCATCTGCATCATTTTCCAAATGTCCCACATCTGTTATATTACGTACATAACGAACCTTATAGCCCAAAAACTTTAAATATCTAAAAACAATATCAAAAACAATGGCAGGACGAGCATGTCCGAGATGAGGTTCGCCATAAACAGTAGGACCACACACATACATACCCACAAAAGGAGAATGAATGGGTTGAAAAACTTCTTTTTGGCGACTGAGCGTATTTTGTATTCTTAAATGATTGTTTTTTATTTCTGTGCTCATTTTTTAATTTAATTTTGTTTTGGATTAATTTGTCCAACAATTTTTAATGTTATTTTAGGGCGGTCTGGGTCATTAGAAATAATATCTATGGTTCGCATTTGATGACCACTTTTGTTGAATGTTCTAAACGTAGTTTGTAAATTTGTGCTTTCACCCGGTTCCAACTCATGTTTATCAGGTTGTACAAAAGTACAACTACATGATTGTCTTATTTTTCTTAAATACAAGGTAGATTTTCCCTCATTGGTGATAACGAAGGTATGAACAACATTTTCACCTTCTGTAACAGGTGAAAAAGCATATTCTTCTTCTGAAACGACCAACTCGGGAGCGTTCGCTTTTTGTTGTGGTGCCCATGAAGCGAAATCATCATAAATGTTGCCTGTAATATAAAAAGACTTTTTACCCCGTTCGGTATCATTCGTATAAATAGCAAGTCTATCCCAAACGGTTCCCCAATCGTTTTTTAGTTTTGCATTATATTCAAACACCAATATTCCTTCCCCTTGTGGCAACAATTCAGGCGTAATATACAGCACCGTTACAGCAGAAGGAAGTTCTTTTATTTCAAATGTCATAGTTTGACTCCATTCATTGTAAAACCGAAATGTGTCTTTTATCAAAGAATTGGGAGTCATTGTAAACATTTTTGAATTGGTTTCATATCTAAGATTGCCTTCTTTCATTTTATAGATTTCAACCACACTTCGCTGTCTGGGCTGCACAAAGCCTTTTACGGAAACTTGATACGGATATTCTTTACCATTTTCATTAACAACCAAACTGATTGTCTGTCTAAAATCACCGACAACATCTTTGGGGTCATAAGTGATATTAAGCATTCCTGTGTCTTTTTTGTTAAGAATATCCCGACTAAAAAGGACACGCAACTTTTTGGAATCAGATTTTGCCGAAACAACAAAGGCTTTTTTAGATTTGTTTACAAATTTAACCACACCATTAACAACACCTTGCTCCTCCTTGATAGTAGAAAAATCATATTCTTGATTTATAAAATTACATTTTTGAGCAAAAATGCTTGTATAAAATGCAAACATACAAACAATTGACAATATCTTTTTCATATAATTCTATATTATGTATTAATATGCAAAGATAGCATTTATTTTTTTTCATTTTGAGTTTTATTTTTTTCTATCTTTGCAAAAAAGGGAATAGGAGTTATGGATATGCAAATGGTGAAAAGCCCAATAAAAGATAGTTTTTGTTTTTTGTTGAAGCAGGCGAAAAAAGAGATTATTGTAGCCAGTCTATTTGTGAATGAAGAAGGAGTGAAATTTTTAACGAATGCAGTGCCAAATTGTTGTCAGAAAAATATTCTTCTTATCACAAATTTGTCAGCAAAAATATTTTGCAAATAAAAGAACAAATTTCCATTGCCTACAAAGACCGTCCGCAAGGTAGCCTTTCTAAACTAAACACTTTTTTTGTATGAAGCAACATTACATATTGATTTCCATTACAATATTTATTACCATAGCCTGCTCTATTTTACCCATGAATTTGAGTCCCTATTGGAGTGGAAAAATATTATCGCATACCAATCAATATGAAGAAATGGCAGAATCATTGATAGAAGGGCATTTATATTTAAATTATTACTGTCCGCTAAACTTTCTACATTAGCATAAAATTAGGGCTGAAACCAG
>CALAVA010000187.1 GCA_937892025.1 uncultured Bacteroidales bacterium | reverse complement strand
TAACAAACCGATTGGAAGAATCAAATATGCGCTGGTCTAATTCCGCCAACGGGTTAGTATTATTGTCAATATTTTTCATTCCTTCAATACAATCGGTGCAATATATATTATCTATATTAATCATAATGATAAACAATGTGTTATGAATTCTATTTTCCCCAGTTTTCTCTATCTAAACTTCTAAAATTAATAGCTTCAGAAAGATGTTGTATTTCAATATTTTCACTATTATCTAAATCAGCGATAGTACGACTAACTTTCAAAATTCTATCGTATGCTCTTGCCGATAGTCCTAATTTTTCCATAGCCATTTTCAATCTATCCACACATTCTTGATTTAAAACACAATATTCATTTACCATTTTTGTAGTCATTTGGGCATTGCAATGGATTTTTGTATAGTTTTTAAATCTTTTTTGTTGTATTTCACGAGCAGCAATAACTCTTTGTCTTATTACCTCACTTTTTTCACCTTTTCTTTTGTTTGATAAATCTTTAAAAGGAACAGGGATAACTTCTACATGTAAATCTATTCTATCCATTAGAGGTCCGGATATTTTATTTAAATATCTTTGAACGGCCCCGGGTTGGCAGGTACATTCAGTTTCAGGATGATTATAATATCCACAAGGACAAGGGTTCATTGCTGCAATAAACATAAATGAAGCGGGATATTCTACACTCATTTTAGACCTAGAAATATTTACATATCGTTCTTCTAACGGTTGTCTCATAACTTCCAAAACTGTTCTTTTAAATTCTGGTAATTCATCTAAAAATAATACTCCATTATGAGCTAATGAGATTTCTCCGGGTTGAGGATGTGAACCACCACCAACTAAAGCCACGTCTGAAATGGTATGATGTGGAGCACGAAATGGACGAACAGAAATTAAAGATGTATTTTTTCCTAATTTGCCTGCAACAGAATGTATTTTTGTTGTTTCTAAAGCCTCGTGTAGCGTAAGAGGGGGGAGAATAGAGGGTATTCTTTTTGCAAGCATGGTTTTTCCACTTCCAGGAGGACCTATCAAAATAGCATTATGTCCACCTGCTGCGGCAATTTCTAATGCTCTTTTGGTATTTTCTTGCCCTTTAACATCTTCAAAATCAAAGTCATATTCATTTAAAGAATGATAAAATTCTTCTCTTGTATTGACAATGGTTTCTTCTAAAGGTTTACCTTCGTTAAAAAAGTCAATAACATCTTTTATTGTTTCAACTCCATAAACAATTAAATCGTTTACTATCGCGGCTTCTTTTGCATTATCTTTTGGAATAATAATACCTTTAAACCCTTGTTTTCTTGCTTCTATAGCAATAGGTAAAACTCCTTTGATAGGTTTTAAACAACCATCCAAAGACAATTCCCCCATGATAATATATTTATCTAAATCAGGAGCCTTTATTTGTTCTGAAGCAGCCAAAATTCCTAATGCAATGGTTAAATCGTAGGCAGACCCTTCTTTTCGCAAGTCAGCAGGTGCCATATTGATGATTATTTTTTTCCCCGGAATTTTATAACCAAAATATTTTAAAGCAGAGTCTATTCTTTGTTCACTCTCTTTAACTGCACTATCTGGCAGACCAACCAAATAAAAATTTACACCTGTATCAACATTAACTTCAACTGTTATAGTAATAGCATTTACACCATAAATACAACTTCCGTACGTTTTAACTATCATATTAAATATACTAAATTAAATATAAAAATATTATGATTTTTGCAAATGTATATAAAATCTGAATACAAGTTTCATACAGCCAAGAAAAATTTATAAATATGAATGATTGATAATTTTTTGAAAAAATATTTAAAATAGTGAAAATTTTGATTTTCATTAATTAAAAAATAAGTGTTATCTTTGTAAATTGTTATAAAGATAAATATTTATGTTTTACTCGCAAATTAGCATCAATTCAGATATTAATAATCTTTCAGAACTTGAAATGTTTATTGATGAAGTAATGGATAATTATCATATTGAAGAACAATATTATGGAATATTGAGTGTTCCTTTGATAGAAAGTACAAAAAATGCTATTATTCATGGAAACAAAAACAATGTTCAAAAAAAAGTAACCATTTCTATACAAAAAAATGATAAAGAAATTCAATGTTCTGTTTCAGATGAAGGTTCAGGTTTTGATTATGATTCTATTATAAATAGTCCAATAGAAAAAATAACTACAAATGGATTGTTGAAAATTAAATCTCTTTCTGAAAAAATAACGTTTTATAACAATGGAGCGACAATTTCTTATTCTCAAAACATTCCTACAATTAAACAAAAACATTCAAAAGCCAAACTTATTCATCAAAACAATAGCAAAATTATAAAAACAAAAATGAGATAACCAATAAAATGAAAAATATTTTGTTTTATTCCGAAAATGTAAATTATATTTTACCACACAAAAATAAAATAAGAAATTTGCTAAAAATATTAGCAACAGAAGAAGGCAAGAATATAGGGCAATTGTCCTATATTTTTTGTTCAGATGATTTTCTTTTAGAAATAAACAAACAATACCTTCATGCAGATTATTTGACAGATGTAATTACTTTTGATTATTGTGAAAAAAATGTTGTTGCTGGAGATATTTTCATTTCTGTAGAGCGAGTAAAAGAAAACAGTATGTTGTATCAACAATATTTTTTTGATGAAATGTTAAGAGTTGTTGTTCATGGTTTGTTGCATTTGTGTGGATATAAAGACAAACAAGAACAAGAACAACAACAAATGCGAGAAAAAGAAAATTATTATATAGAAAAGTATAAAACATTATTGTAAATCAAAAAAATATATATTTGTTTCACGTGAAACAACAACAAATGAACAATATTTTTGATGTTATTGTAGTAGGAGCGGGCCATGCCGGTTGTGAAGCAGCAATGGCAGCATCACATTTGGGTGCGAAAACTCTACTTATTACTATGAATTTGGATACAATTGCTCAAATGTCTTGTAATCCTGCTATTGGTGGTGTGGCAAAAGGACAAATTGTTAGAGAAATTGATGCCTTAGGTGGATATACAGCAAAAATAACAGACAAATCTACCATTCAGTTTAGAATGCTCAATCGCTCTAAAGGACCTGCCATGTGGAGCCCAAGGGCACAATGTGACAAACAAAAATTTTCAAAATATTGGAAAGAACAATTAGAAAAACAAAATAATTTGTTTTTAAGAGAAGATACTGTTATTGATTTAAAAACAGAAAACAATAAAATAGTTTCTGTGCAAACTAAATTAGGAGCCACGTTTGAAACAAAGGCATTGATATTGACAAATGGTACTTTTTTGAATGGAAAAATTCATATTGGTGAAGTGAATTTTTCAGGCGGTAGAATAGGGGAGCAAGCAAGTTTTGGACTTACCGAAAAATTGGTTCAACTTAATTTTAAAACTAATCGTTTAAAAACGGGTACTCCTGTTAGAATAGATGGAAGAACTATTGATTTTTCTAAAATGGAAAAACAATTTGGAGATGAACATCCACAAGGTTTTTCTTTTTATAATAAAATGCCTATTGTTAATAAACAATGTTGTTGGATTTGTTATACTAATCAACAAATACATGATACTTTGAAAACAGGTTTTGAATTTTCTCCCATGTTTCAAGGTAGAATAAAAGAATTTTTGCATATATTCAACTAACTTTTTCATAGTATTATTATCACTATCATTATTTTGAATTTCATCAGGTTTTTTTCCTTTTTTTCTTTTATTTTTTTCAAATCTTGGAGGTCTTTGTCTATTATTTTATTTAATTGCTCATTTACTTTTATAAGTCTTTTATTTTTATATTTTTCATCAATTAATTGCTTATTTAATTGAGTAATTTCCATTTTTAATTCATTATTTATTTTTAAAATTTGTTGAAAAATTAATTTATCTTGAGATTTATTTATTATTTCATTTAGATCTCTAGACTTATTTATTATAATTTCTTTTAAATCAATTGTATCAAAATTATTTTTTCCTGGAATTATTTGACATTGTTTAATATTTGTTTCTTTATAAATAGGAAAGTATTCATTAAATTTAGCATTCATAATGCTTATTATATTATCAATATCATAATCTTTTTGAATAAAAAATTTTTCAATATTAATTTTAAGAGTTCTTTCATTTATAATATTGCTTTTTATATAACCTTTAATTACTGCAATATTAGGAAGATGTTTAATATAAAATTCTGGATTATTGTCTGGAAAAGTCTCAGGAATAATTGCATATATTCTTATATTATATTTTATTTCATTAAGATAAACTTTTAATAAATATTCAATAATAAATAATTTTTCTTTGGATGAATAATCAAAGTAAATTTTTTTATCTTTTTTATCATAATATTGATTAACTATAAAATTTCTTATTAATATATGTTTATCTTTAGGATAAGAAGATTTATCTAGAGCTTCATTAAGAAATATATATTTATAGTTTTTATCATCAATGCCATTTTGAATATCTAAAAGTGAAGACATCATTTTTTTAAATGAAAAATCTATTAATTATAATTTAATATTATAA
>CALAVA010000186.1 GCA_937892025.1 uncultured Bacteroidales bacterium | reverse complement strand
ATTCTAATTGACCTGTACTCAAACGGCTTACCGAACCCAATGGACCGCCAAAACCAATTTTACCTGTGCCATATACTGGGTCTATATAACCAACATTATTGCCCATTTCAATAGTCCAAGCCGCTGAACCTAACAAGGTATCCACTGCCCAATCTGACAAAGAAGTTGCATTTGAAAAGTCTTCATCGTATGGCAAACTTATTTTCTTTGTCCTATAGACTATTGACATTGTGTCATTAGAAGTAATAGAATCTGCCATACAAGACAAAGAAGCAGTTATTTGATAATCGCCTGCTATACCTACTGGCAACATTGAAGTAATTTCAATAGTGTCTATTGCATTAGGTTTGAATATACCACTTGAAAGAATAGTATCTATTGTATAAGTATCCATACCTGTCATCTGTACAGTTAATTTCAATGGTATTGTTGTGAGATCTACAATAATATCGCTCAAACTCTTCACTACTACTTTTACAGGGACATAATCAGGTGAACACAATTGTGTAGCACTATGTTTAGGCTGTAAAACATTCACCATTTCAAAGTCCACCTTACCTGCTGTTGGAGCCGAATAGCAACCCATTGCCGTTACATAATTTCTTAATGTATCGTCTATATCGTATGGATATTGTGAATTTCTGATACATGCTATTGCATTACCATCAACAAGTCTTAAATGTGTTTTTATCAAATTTGAATCTAAAAATGACGGCATAACAACAACAGACGAAGCGTCTCCACCTGTTGCGGTTTGAATAGCGGCCAAGGTTGTTCTGTTGCCTCCTATATAAGCCTTATTGGTTCCAGCACAATAATAATTATTGTAATCACTTTCAATATTTGCCACATTGTTGGATACATAATAAGCATAAGTATATGTTGCATTTCTTGTCATGACAATATTATTATTCTTGATGAATGATTTTGTTACAGCATATTGTGTAAACAAACCTCTTGCATAATTGTTTGTAGTAGTATGGATATAAATAGAATTAAACATTAGATTGTTGTATCCCATATATCCACAGAATATACCACAAGTATAGTTAGGATGCTGACTTGTTAAGGTACTACTTGTACCACCCTTACCTGCTAAAATAATCTCATTATTGACAATATTTGCAGTATCGGTTGCCAAATATCTATGAGCATCATCTAATTGTATTCCAACACCTCCTGTTAAGTCCGCATTATCTATAGCAATAATTCTATTGTTGCAAATATGGTAGTTGGATCGATATAGATATACTCCTGACCATTGATTAAAACAAGTTGCATTGGCTCTTATAAGATTATTGTTGATGGTTCCACAACCCCAACGCAGGTAAATACCCAACTTGTATTGTCCTTCAAAAATATTGCTGTCTATAAAGACATTTTTACCCATCTCGCCAATATTATTTATGCCAATTCCTGGATAAGCGACAATACCACCAAAACCTTTATTGAAAACATTGTGGCGAATAACAACACTATCCAAAACGTCTGTCTTAATCGCTTTGTAGATAGCACTATGTGTAGAGTCGGTTGCATTAAGTTTGCCTTCAAAGACACAATTGGTAATCACAATGGTTGAACAAGCACCCATAAAACGAATACCACTCGTTGCTGCCGTTTCACTATAGTCTATATGTAAACTATCAAAAACAAGGTTCTTTTGATTGTTTAAGGTAATAACAACACCTGATGTCGGACGCAATATTACTGGCAATGTGTCATTATTGTCTTTTGTGAACGTTATTTTACAAGAATCTTGACCCTCTATTTTTGTTATCAAAGAAAGATTTTCAGTATAAGTACCAGAAGCCAAGACAAAAGTTACATCACCTTGTATACCACAAGCGGAAACTCTGTCCATTGCGTCTGTTATAGTGGCAAAATCTCCATTGGTACCACCAATAGTATATGTTCCATTGAGGACAGAATCGCAAAGATAGAAAGTCATTGACAAAGAGTCATTTGTTGGAATAGAATCTCTGCCAAGATTATTGACATCAGAAATCCAGAATACAAACTCATGGTCTTTATAACCACCTGTTATCTGAATTGGCAAAGTTGGAGCAAAAGTATCTCTTTCCATCAAAGACAAATTGCCTGTCCAAGTTGCTGGCTGTTGCAAAACACCATTGTATGTCCAACTGATGGTTGCAGAAGTGGCGTGTACGCCTTGCATATTGACAATTTCAAATTTTGGTGTAATAACCGTATCACCTACATGAATAAGACTATCTGTAAAATCGAAAACGTTATTCAAAGCCATATCTATCTCTGTAGAAATAATTTCTGAACCCAAGCCGTAGGCACCCATCAAAGTTTTTCTTTCATAAATACGTGGTTGTCCTAATATATCTGTTGGAATATCGCCAAATGCTAATGAATAGAAGTCTGCGGTATCTGCAACTTGCAAAGAATTAGCACTATCCTTATAAATAGGTTTGATTGCAACAGAATGTTTGTCTGATTTTACTAATGTCTGCCATTGCGACAAAGAATCAACATACGTTCCTGTTGTAGTAAGACCTATCAAAGCCAAATGATTTGTGCTACTCATATTGTTATAGTCCACATATAATTGTTGGTCAAGACCAAAGGTTGTTGTTGCTTGATAAATATTAAGTGGAATAACACCTTGACCGTATGCATCTATATTGTTATTTCTAACAATACCTTTTGTATTGGAACTGAGATAAATACCATAACCACGAGGCGATGTCTCTGTTGGTGCTGTTGGATTGACTACTTTTATTGAATTGTGAGAGATGTTAGCATTGACTGCAGCCCAGAAATAGAAAGCCGCACAAGAAGAATTTGCAGCCTTTGACATAATAACCATTTCATTGTTTGCAATCAAGGCTGGCGTTTCTACGGTATTATTTACATAAGGCAAGAAGAATCCATAAGCCGTAGAGGTAGCAGTATCTGACATCCAAATTCTATTGCCCATAAATTGTCTGTTTGGACATGCATTTGTGGTAGAAGCACAATATATACCTGCAAATGTTGCCAAATTGGCACAACTATCTTCACGTATTTCATTGTTATTGAAATAGAATTTAGAAGTAGAACCAGTAGTTTGCAAATATAAACCATAAATATTGGTAAAAGAAGCATTGCTAACATGTATTTTATTATTGCAGATGGTTGAAGAATCTACAGATTGCGAATACATTGCATACAAAATTGTACCAGTTTCACTATTGGCTGTTATTTGATTATCATGAACATTTATATTTCCATAAGTGAAATATAAAGGAAGACAGCCTCTTGAAGTACCATCTGGTTTCAACAGCAATCTTGGTGTTGTAAGAATATTATTGGACACCTCTGCATTGGCATGATTTACAATCATTCCGAAATAGTTAGTTGTACCCACTGTAGAATCTATACCCACAAAGACATTGCTATCAATAAGAATAGTTGCAGAGTCTATAACGATATTGGCATAGGCAATGCCTGTAAACCTATTTCCTTTAACTTTTATTGTACTATTTTGCCCTGCAAGATTAATACCATTCTGTGCTCCACGAATATCATTATTTAAAATTCTCAAATCAGACAAATTGATACTTGCGGGTGAATAAATACAACCTGTTCCACTTACGGTTTTGCTTGCATTGTTCAAAAGAATGCAATTGCTAATTTCAATATCTTGGCAATCTTCTGTAAAATTGATACATTTAGAAGAACCATTTGAATGGAAAGCCACCTTAGAATAGGTCAAGTGAGCGACTTTGCTAAGATTTAATGTATTGTATATTATTACATCGCTAGCCGTTCCTGTATGAGAGGTTATAATTACACGATTGGTGTCATTGGCTCCCGGTATGGCTTTGATAATAGAAGCAGCTCTATCGGTAGCGTTGTTTATTTCTATCACTACTGAAGAATCTATACCGCATTCTGTCAATGCCAAAACGGCTTCTTGCAAAGAGATAAAATCAGCATTTACATCGGCAGAATCTACCAAATAAGTGCCGTGCATAGCAGGAAGACAAGAATAAACGCTTATTGCCATTGTATCATTGCTTGGAATATCATCTATACCGAGTGCATTGGCACTATCAGCAACAACAGTCAAAGAGATATAGCCGCCTGCGGGGACAAAACTACCGATAGTAATTTCTGCACTTGTAGCCTTTGGAGCCAAAGAACCTGTCCATGTATAAGGCGTTTGCCATACGCTATCCACCTTCCAATTGAAAACTACACTTGTAATATTTACAGCACCTGAATTATAGAGTTTTACTTTTACATTGGTGTTCACGCCTGACAAAGCACCATTGCTTGTCGGTTCTGTTATTTCCAACAAAGCCACATCTATATTGGGGGAGGCTATATGGTAAGCACCTTTGGCTGTTATGGTATCTCTATTTATACCGGCTATATCGGTAGGCACACTTGTGTATGTTGGGCATGTCATATCTACATAATCCAACAATTTGGCACTTACTCTTGCATCCATATAGATAGGAGAAACAACAACGCTATTGCTATCAACACCCGTTCTTGTCTGCAATGCGGACAAAGAATTTATATCCACACTATCAATAAAAGCAAGGTGTCCCGATTCGCTATAATAATTGTTATAGTCGCTATTGATTGCGGACAAGGCTTTGATATAAAGCGGATAGTCTGTTGTTGATGATTTCATCACAATATTGTTGTTCAATACATTTGTCATATTAGCAAGTATGTTTTCAAAATACAAGCCATACGATTGGGTGCTTCCGTTTTTGAGAATAGAGTTATTGATAATATCTACATAGTTTGTGCCGAGCAAATCCATACCATGACCATCTGAGATAAGTATTTCATTGTTGGCTACCAAACCATTCATATCACGTGCAGAATCTGAAACATTAAACGATTTCAACGCAATGGCTGTTGCATTTTTTATCTGTTTTATTTTGTTACCGACAATTCTTCCCTTGCCGTTTTCTACAGAAATTGCAGTGCTTGCCAAAAGTGTTATCGTTGTAGAATTGCGTTGTGTAAAGGTATTGCCTTCTATGTTCAAATTGTTTGAACCTTTGAAACGCATACCATAAATATCATAATTTGTAATTTGGTTATTTACAAAACTAATGTTTTCAGAAGTGGAAGTGGCTGTAAAATAAACGCTATGGCTACCACCTGACAACAAACAATCATGAACACGCAAATTGTTAATGATTGGTTTTACATAAATTACATCAAATCTGGCTGTATCATTGATGACGGAACTCATTTGTAAACCTTTCAAATAACAATTGTCTATTTCTATGTTTTTACATGTTTGTGCAAAAGAAATAACCGTAGAGTTATTGTAACTATTTACACCATCGCCTCTTTCAGCACTAATGGTTAAATCTTTCAAAACAACATTGTCTATTCCTATTGCTATAGTACCTACTCCTAAATAAGTTGTACTTGCATCGTCAGCACGCTTGAGAGTAACTTTTGTTCTATCGCCGGAGGTTGAAGTGATAAACACAGTATCTTGGTCTGTCATACCATTTAGACGTGCGGTCAAAGCGATATCTTCTATATAAGTTCCGTCATCGTAAGCAAAAATGATATTGCCTTGTGCACCGCAATAATCTATTCTGCTCAACGCTGCGGTTACAGAGGTAAATTCTCTTGTTGGACCTATATAAACAGTGTCTGTATATATCTTGGCACAAATAAAAGCCGAACCTGTGGACAAAGTATCATTGCTTTGGTCATTATCGCTTATGCCATGTACATTATTTATCCAAACAGAAAAACTATTATTTACATCTGCCACATAAGTAATTGTGCCAAGCGATATGGTAACAGCAGAATCTATTGGCAAATAGCCATTGTAGTTATAATTTTGTTGAACACCATTAAATACCCATGTCAAACTGGCTTGGTTTATTGGATTTGTTCCTTTATTATAAAGTGTAACTTTTATGTCTGATTGTGTACCACCTAAAGAATCAAAAGACCAGCCTTGCAATTCTATCAAAGCCAAATCTAAAGTATCTAAAGGTTTGCAATAAGCACCACGATATGTTTCAACCAAACGCAATTGATTGTGCATATCTGTAGTAACACTTGCTACGCGAGGACATTCAAAACCATTATAGGAGGTCATCTCCAAACTATTATCTTGATTTACCCACGTCGGTTTTATTCTGGTAGGTCTTTCTTCGGTCGGCACTGCGTTCATCCATGCTGCTTCTGAGGTAATGTTGGTGCCTATAGAACTCCAAATACTTCCCGGAGTGTACATATTGTTGTTGGCAATATCACAAGTAGTCGCATTATAACCATTGATAATCATAGGATAAGCCGAAGAAGACATGGCCACAAGATTGTTGTTCCTAATAGTATAACGCGAACCTCCATTAGGGTCTGTTTCCAAACATCTAAATGCACCTGAAGTAGAAACACAAAGTACAGAATTGTTGATAAAATGGACAAAACTACCACCCAAATTACGGGTAGTAATGCCATGATACATTGTCGTTGCTATAAGGGCAATATCGTTGTTGGCACACATAAGAGGCGTATTGAGTTTACCTACACAACCTAAACTAATACCCTCTAAATTAGCACCTGTTGTACATCTCAATTTATTATAAGAAATTTCTCCTTGACAAGCATAATTTGCAAAAATCATATTAGCACCACCATAATGTGTTGCTCTCATGGTCATATTATTGCCACGAATATATAAATCTGCAAACTGAACATATATGCCATAACGATATGCATTTGTTATCACATTGCTATCTATATATACTGAACCCGTATCGCCTGCCAAACCTGCATTAAGAAAAATCACATAATAACCAGAACTAATTTCATTGTGGTCTATATGAACATTTCTCAACACCCCTGTATTAGCAGCCTTACGAATAGCACCCAGCCAAGTAGAAGTTGTAACAGAAGCTGTGTCCTTCGCAAGTAGTTTA
>CALAVA010000185.1 GCA_937892025.1 uncultured Bacteroidales bacterium | reverse complement strand
GTGGGGCGGTTTTCTTTGAATTGATAAACAACTATAATTTCGAAGAGGCTTATCTATTTGATATCAATCCTGAATTGGTTATCCTTTACAACGTAATTAAAAATAATGTTGAAGAATTGATAGCCGAACTTTCAATTTTGCAACAAGGATATAATCAATCCGCTGATAAAAATGCTTTTTATTACACTATACGTGACAAATATAACCAATTTGATAAAAATGTTGATGCAAACAGTTACACAACTGATTTTATCACACGTGCGTCATTAACTGTATGCTTGAATAGAACATGTTTTAATGGTTTATTCCGTGTTAATTCAAAAGGTCTATTTAATGTTCCTGTTGGAAAATATAAAAATCCGAGAATTTTAGATGAAGATAACTTAAGAGAAGTTTCAAAGGCCCTCCAGTACGCAACAATTCTTCAAACAGATTTTGCGAAAACATTAGATTTTGTAAATAAAGATAGTTTTGTATATTACGATCCCCCATATCGCCCTATTAATGCAAGCTCTTTCAATGCGTACGCTGTTGGTGACTTTGACGATAGTGAACAAAGAAGATTAAAAGATGTGTTTGCAAAAGCGGATAGAAAAGGTGCTTTGCAAATGTTGAGCAATTCAGACCCGACAAATTACAATCCGGAGGATATGTTCTTTGATGATTTATATTGCAAATATAAAATTCATCGTATTTGGGCAAAGCGTATGATAAATTCCGATCCTAAAGGCCGTGATGGTGTAAGGGAGCTTTTGATTACGAATTACTGACCATGGAAGAACTATATCATTTATATTGTGCCGATTGTATTAAAAAATTAAAGGATTTTCCTGAAAATACTTTTGATATGATTTTTGCGGATCCTCCATATATGCTTTCAAATGGAGGTATTAGCTGTCAAAACGGACATGTTGTTTCCGTTAATAAAGGTGATTGGGATGAAAGTAAGGGTTTTAAGGAAGATTTCAAGTTTCATAAAAAATGGTTAGCCGCATGCCAGCGTGTATTAAAGCAAAATGGCACATTGTGGGTATCCGGTACTTATCACAGCATTTTTCAATGTGGCTTCGCTATGCAATTGCTTGGCTATCACATTTTAAACGATATTTCATGGTTCAAACCAAATGCAAGCCCCAATATGTCTTGCCGCTATTTTACAGCAAGCCATGAAACTTTAATTTGGGCAAGAAAAAATAAAAAATCTCGCCACTATTTCAATTATGATGCAATGAAAGATGGTGATTTTCCGAAGGACTTTATTAAAAAGCCTCATGCACAAATGAGAAGCGTTTGGGCAATTGGAACGCCAACCCCAAGTGAAAAACAATTTGGAAAACATCCGACGCAAAAACCAGTGGAGTTATTGGAACGCATTATTCTTGCTTCCACAAAAGAAAATGACCTGATTTTAGACCCTTTTATGGGAAGCGGAACGACAGGTGTGGCAGCTATGAAATTAGAACGGCAATTTGTCGGTATTGAAAAGAATCCTGAATTTATTGCTTTGGCTGATAGAAGAATTTTTGATGCTTATCAACATAAGGAGAATAAACTATGAAAAACAATCCGGTTTTCAAAAATATTTTAAATTGTGATAACGATGATGAAGTTTTTGCATATTTGATAAACACACTAAAAGAAACCATCAAATCATGGGATTACTTTGTGAATTGGAAAAAAGTTATTCATAATTACAGAGAAGTTGAACGCTCATTAAATTTGCTTAATACGCTGGTTGGTAAAGAAAATATAGAGGAAGAAGCTTTAGCTCTTTTAAGAGAATATCCGAAGATTATAGGTGTCGTTCCCGCTTTGTTGGCGGAAAGAGATAAGAAAATTAGTTTGCTTACAACGCCACATAATTTTGATGCAAAAAGATTTGATTTTTCTAAACCTATGCCTGCGGAAGATGGTGTTTTATTTCTAAAAGAAAGCGGTTTTTTGGAACTTATATCTGACAGAAGTATTAAATCCATTCCGGATTACTTTATTGGAGTAGAAGTCGGATTAGATTCAAATGGACGCAAAAACCGTAGCGGTACATCAATGGAGAACTTAGTTGAATTTTTTGTAAAAGATATCTGTGAACGAAACGAATATGAATATATTGCTCAAGCAACAGCTGATAAAATTAAAGCAAAATGGGGCAAAGATATCACAGTAACAAAATCTTCAAAGAGAATAGATTTTGCTATTAATACTTCAAACAAGTTATATTTAATAGAAACAAATTTCTACGGTGGTGGAGGTTCTAAACTAAAATCCACAGCGGGAGAATATTCAGACATATACCATCAATGGACAAGAGATGGTCATCAGTTTATTTGGGTAACAGATGGATTTGGGTGGAAGAAAACTCAACGCCCTTTAAGAGATACATTTAATAATACCGATTATATCATAAACCTTGATATGATTCAGAAGGGTATATTAGAGGAATTGTTAAAATAGGAAAAGCTTATGAGTGAAGTACTTGAAAAGAAAATTAGCATAAAAGATGCCTGCAATTTAATAGGAAAAGCAAAAGATGTTTTTGCTCCAATAAAAGAGGCTGTTACAAATTCATTAGACGCAATAATACAAAGACAAGAAACTAAAGAAACTTTTCAACCCAAGATAATTATTTCTTTTCATTACAAAACAAAGATTGATTTATTACATAATAAAGAAATTTTTTTAGATGCTGTTTCTATTGAAGATAATGGGATGGGTTTTACTTCAAAAAATCTATACAATTTTAAACAATTTGCAAGTCCTGCAAAAGGTTTAAATAACAGAGGTACAGGAATTATTCAAATATTTTGCAGATTTGACAAATTAAATGTAGAAAGTTTATTTAGCGAAGATAATAAAGATAATGAATATAAAGCTTCTTGGGATATTATTGGAAATTATGAAGAACAGTTTAATAAGGAAGTATCTTTTTCTGATAATAAAACAAAAATTACAATGTCATGTTTTTCAGGAAATGAAGATGATAGAAAGTTCTATGAGAGGTATTTAGGTGATTTAGATGAGTTAAAAAAAGATATCTTAAAGCACTTTTTATTAAGACTATGGTTGGGAAATAAAGAAAAAAAATTGGAATTAAAAATACAGACTATTTTGGATGACTGCATTGAAAAGGAATTTGTTTTTGATAGTACAAATATTCCCTCACCGGATAAAGAGGAAAGAGTCATAATTGATACAAAAAAGGCTAATGTGACTTATAAAAAAGGCAATAAACCTCAAGTGGAATGGACATCTGTGGAGCCTCAATATCCCCTAACAATTCACAGATTTAAGTTGCCTGCAACAGACATAGGTGAAAATGCTATACACTTATGTAGTAAGAATATAATGGTTGAAAATTTCAAATTTTCCGCAATAAAAAGAAAAGATTCAAGTTTTGATGGATACAGATATCTCACATGCATTTGTGGTGAGTTATTTAATGATCCTCAAAATGTTAGTCATACTGTTGACCATTTTATATTTCCATCTCAGAAAGATGTTGAAAAAGAAATTAAAGACGGAAATGTGCAACTATTTAACAA
>CALAVA010000184.1 GCA_937892025.1 uncultured Bacteroidales bacterium | reverse complement strand
GGTCAGACCAGAAACAAGGTGTTGGTATGGCAAGAAAAACATTGTTTGATAATATTATTCAAATTGCAGACAATGAAGATATTATTATAAGTTTAGATGCAGATACTTTGTTGGAAAAAGGATATATAGAAGAGGTGAAAAACCGCTTATCAGACACACAAATGATGGCAGTATCTGCTCCTTTTTATCATCATTTATCTGGTAATGAGCGGCAAGATAGAGCCATGCTACGATATGAAATTTATATGAGGGCTTATTTTATCAATCTCATGCAGATATGTTCTCCCTATAGTTTTTCTGCTTTAGGTTCAGCCATTGCGTGTAAAGTGTCTGCGTGTCGTGCTGTCGGAGGCTTTGACGGACAAATGGCAGGAGAGGATTTTTATTTCTTGCAAAAGATACGAAAATTTGGAAAAATTGCACTTTCTTGCAATAGAAAGGTTTTTCCTGCCAATCGTTGTTCCAATCGGGTGCCTTTTGGAACAGGTCCGGCCATAGCAAAAGGCATAAATGGTGATTTTTCTGCTTATCCTATATATGATATAACTTTTTTTGACGAAATAAAAAATACTTATTCAACTATAAATCAATTATTTAAAAAGGACGTAGAAACTCCATTCTTCGTTTTTTTGCAACATCAGTTCAAATCAAAAGATTTTTTGCAACCTTTGCGTAAAAATTACAAAACAAAAGAACGTTTTGTCAAGGCTTTTCATCAAAAAGTGGATGCCTTACGAATTTTTCAATTTTTGAGATATTGCCAACAACAACATCCTGTTAAAGATGAGATTGCCTTGCAAAATTTGTTGGCGAGAGTTTTTCCCAACGATGTGAATTGTTTCTTTTCTGCCAATGAGTTTTTATCATTAGAACATTCTCCTATAATGATTTTGAATCAATTGAGAGATTTTTTGGCAGAAAAAGAAGCCATTTTTAGATATAATTTTGACAAACAACAATTTATTTATGATACCATTTGAAAAATACCATTTGGATAACGGCTTAACAGTAATTTTGCAACCTGATACCACTACACCAATTGTCGCTGTTGATATTTGTTATTTGGTAGGTTCGCGTGATGAAAATGCCCAAAAAACAGGTTTGGCACATTTATTTGAACATTTAATGTTTGGCGGTTCCAAAAATGTACCCAATTTTGACACCATTTTGCAAAGAGTTGGTGGAGAAAACAATGCTTATACTACTGTTGATTATACCAATTATTATTTATCTTTGCCTATCAAAAACATAGAAACAGCCCTTTATATAGAATCTGATAGAATGAACGAATTGGCGTTTTTGCCTAAAATTCTTGAAACGCAAAAAAATGTTGTTATTGAAGAGTTTAACCAATCTTATCGGAATCAACCTTATGGGGATTTGTTGTTTTTATTGAAATCTTTGGCCTATAAAGTGCATCCTTATCAGTGGAATCCTATAGGAAAAAATACAGAGCATATTAAAAGTGTGAATATGAACGATGTAAAAGATTTCTTTTATACGTTTTATCGTCCCAACAATGCGGTTTTGTCCATCGCCGGAGATATTTATAATGCAAAGTGCAAAGATTTGATAGAAAAATGGTTTGCTTCTATTCCACAGGGGACAGTTTATCAAAGACATTTACCTGAAGAACCCTTGCAAACAGAAGCGAGGTTTTTAGAGGTATTTAGAAACGTGCCTCGCGATTGTCTTTGTAAAGCCTATAAAATGGGCAAGAAAACAGATAATGATTTTATTTGTATTGATTTGGTGTCAGATATACTTTCCAATGGAAATTCTTCTCGTTTGCAACAAAAATTGGTGAAAAATCGTCAAATTTTTTCTTCTGTTGCAACTTATACTACAGGCACTTTTGACAATGGTTTGTTTATACTGCTCGGTTATGTAAACGAAGGTGTGGACATTGCTCAGGCTGACCTCGCTGTAATAGAAGTATTGAACGAGTTAACAACAGTAAAAATCTCTGATTATGAGTTGGAAAAAGTGAAAAATAAAGCCGAAACCGTTTTGGTATCTTCTGAAATTTCAGTGCAAGAAAAAGCAATGCAACTTGCTTTGTATGAAACAATTAGTTGTGCTGAAGATTTTAACTTTGAAGCAAATAAATATCAAGCAGTTTCACAAGATGACATCTTAACTATTTGTACAAGACTTTTTGACACTAAACAATCTTCTACCATTTATTACAGAGCACAAAAGTAATAAAGTCGCAGTACAATAAACACACATGCTTTTGCGTTTTTTATTTAAAATTTCAAATTATGGTAAGTTTATATAAATCAGGAGAGAAACCAGGAAAAGGCACTTACAAATGTGTAAAATGTGCTTATATTGTTGTGTTGAAGTCAGACAATGATGTTTTGCCAGTTTGTCCTCTTTGTGGCTTGCGAGAATATGAAAAGTTGGCATAAGCAATTTGGGCTTATTTTTGCCCTTTTGTTGGGTTTAAACTTCTGTCAAGGGCAAAACAAATGGACCGGATATTGGATAGATACCATTAAAACATATACTCAAGACTTAAAAATTATCTTACATTTTGAGTCCAATTATCAGAATGAAATGACACTCAATATGTATAGTATTGACCAATCAAGGACACCGATTCCGATTAAATCATTTCAGATAAAAGAAGATAGTCTCCTTTTTTCATCTAAAACCTATGGTTTTCAATTTAAAGGACAATTTGTAGATTCCAATTCTTCTATAATAGGTACTTTCAAGCAAGGCCAAGTTGTCCCATTGCGTTTTACGCACATAGACTCTTTGCCACGTCTTTATCGCCCACAAACTCCTCAACCTCCCTTTGATTATGATATAGAAGAGGTTGTTTTTACCAATAAAAAAGCAAAAATAAACCTTTCGGGTACGCTGACCATACCTAAAAACTATCAACAAGGCATTGCGGTTGTCTTGGTGGCAGGGTCTGGTCCTCAAGATAGAGATGAAACCATTTTTGAGCACAAGCCTTTTGCCGTTATTGCAGATATGTTTACCAAGAATGGTATTGCCGTTTTGCGTTATGATAAACGAGGTGTCGGTCAATCTAAAGGAAATTATCTTTCAGCGACAACCTTTGATTTTGCTGAGGATGCTCAAGCCGCTGTTGATTTCTTAAAAAAAGACAAACGATTTAAAAAAGTAGGGATTCTCGGACATAGTGAAGGTGGAATTATTGCCGCCATGTTAGCCGCAAAGCCTAAAACAAAACTTTCTTTTGCTGCCCTTTTGGCTGCTCCTGCTCAAAAAGGAGATAGTTTGATTGTCTCTCAAGTATATTATGCTGCTCTTGCGAGTGGCTTGGACGAAATATACGCTCAAGCACTTGCCAATCAAGAACGTTTTTTGCTTGATATGCTACTGAAACATAAAGATTCTATACTCATAAAAATAGATGAGGAACTTGATAAACACAAACAAAACTTACCTGAAAATGATATAGAACTTGCTTTGTGGAAAAATTTTGTCCCCTTTAGAGATATTTTCCCTTGTTTAAGTCCTTGGTTTCAGACATTTTTAACAATTAACCCATCTGATTATTTGAAAAACAAAAAAATACCTATTTTTTCCCTTTATGGAAGTATTGATTGTCAAGTGCCATCAAAAACAAATAATGATTTGATGTTCGATTGTTTATCGGCAAATGATGTGTGGTTTTCTTTAATTACTTTAAATAACAAAAATCATCTTTTCCAAAATGCGACGACAGGGACAATGAAAGAATATGCCAATATTTCAGAAACTATTGCCTTTGATGTTTTAACAATGTTAAAAGATTGGATATTAAAATATAAATAAAAAGAGGTACGATAAACATTTGTTCATCATACCTCTTTTTGCTTATAAAACTCACCTTAATAAGCCCATTTTACCCAAATGGCTCCCCATGTAAACCCTGCTCCAAATGTGGTCAAAATAAGATTATCACCTTTTTTGAGTTGTTTTTCCCATTCCCACAAACAAAGGGGAAGAGTAGCAGCGGTGGTATTGCCATATTTTTGAATATTTATCATGACTCTTTCAGGTGGAACACCTAATCTTTGCGTAACCGAATCAATGATTCTTTTGTTGGCTTGATGAGGCACAACCCAATTTATATCTTCTGTTTTTAAGTTGTTTTTTTGACAAAGTTCTTTGGTTATCTCATACATATCTATCACGGCATGTTTATATACAGCAGGTCCTTCTTGATAGATATAATGTTCTTTAGCGTCAATGGTTTCGTGTGTAGGCGGTTTTAATGAGCCACCTGCTTTTTGGTGGAGGTGTTTTCTGCCCATTCCATCAGAACGCAAAAGACAATCCATTACACCGTATGGCTCTGTAGAAGGTTCCAACATAATAGCCGCTGCAGCATCTCCAAAGATAGGACAAACGGCTCTATCTTCATAATTAACAATGGTGGACATTTTTTCTGTCCCTACCACAATCACTTTTTTACAAGTACCCGTTTCTACCCATTTGGAGGCAGAGGCCAAAGCAAATAAAAAGCCTGAACAGCCTGCATTTATATCATAACCAAATCCATTTTTTATACCAACTTTGTCGGCTATGATATTTGCCGTTGCAGGAAATTGCATGTCTGGGGTAACGGTTGCACATAGCAAAAAATCAACTTCTTCTGGCTTTGTATTTGTCTTTTCTAATAATCGTTCTACGGCTTTTGCACCCATATCTGAAGAGGCTTTGTCCTTATCTTTTAAAATATGTCTTTCTTTTATCCCTATACGGGTCATAATCCATTCATCAGAAGTGTCCACCATACGACTCAATTCCTCGTTTGTAAGGATATATTCAGGAATAAAAGCCTCAACGCCAGTTATTATTGCATGAATTTTACTCATTTTTTATCTTAATAAAGAAAAGAATTTGCAAAGGTACACAATTTATTTAAACGTAAAAAATTTTTTTTACGTTTTATAGTTTTATAGATTTAAGTGGCAAAGTTATAAAAAATATAGGCAGGAAAATTAAAAAAAAGCACTTTTCGCGGTCTGTAGTTCAACATATTCTGAATAACCAGCAGTTTATTATGTGATAATTGTTTGATATCCATTGATTTGTGTATATACTGTCTAATAAGTTTGTTGGTGTTCTCCACAGAGCCTTTCTGCCAAGAGGAATAAGGGTCGGTGAAGAATACGGGAGCCTTTAACATCTTGGAAATCAGCTTGTGCTTGGCGAACTCCCCGCTTTTATAACTTTCCAAGTTGAAGATATACAACACCTTTTGCGACATTGTACGATTGTAAGTTTGAACCATTTGCCACTTGAATCTATACATCATTTGTGCTAACAAAAAAATCCTTTTTTCTGACAAAAAAATAGTACCTTTACACGCTCAAAAAAGAGATGCAAATAAAGGCAAAAATAACAAAAACAGACCAGTTGGGAAAAGACAATATTGCAAAATTGCTTTTTTCATACTCATTGCCCGCTATTTTAGCAATGAGCGTTGCCTCTTTGTACAATATAATAGACCGCATATTTATAGGTCAAGGTGTTGGTCCTTTGGCCATTTCGGGTTTGGCAATTACTTTTCCTCTGATGAATCTTTCTGCTGCCTTTGGCGCCTTAGTAAGTTCTGGGGCCTCTACCATGATTTCTATTCGCTTGGGAGAAAAAAAAACGGCTTCAGCCATGCGTTTTTTAGGAAATGCCTTTACAATAAATATTATCATTGGTTTGGTTATCACTACTTTAGGCTTAATTTTTCTCAATCCACTATTATTGGCTTTTGGAGCAACTCAAGATACGCTTCCTTATGCAAAAGACTTTATGCAAATTATTCTATTGGGGAATATCTTTACACATTTGTATATTGGGTTAAACAATATGATGAGAGCCTCTGGCTATCCTATAAAAGCAATGGTTACCACATTGATTACCGTAGTTTGCAATTTGATATTGGCGCCTTTGTTTATTTTTGTTTTTCACTGGGGAATAAAAGGGGCAGCATGGGCAACCGTTTTATCGCAAATAATAGGAACCATTCGTGTGATTGTCCATTATTTGAACAAAAACAATAGTATCTATTTTAGAAAACGCTATCTTGCCATTAAATGGTCTATACTTGGAAAAATTATAACCATGGGCATGTCCTCTTTTTTGGTGAATTTCTGTTCTTGTATTATTGTTATCATTCTCAACAAAAGCCTCATCAAATATGGCGGAGTTTTTGCTGTTGGGGCTTACGGCATTGTCAATAGTATAGTTGGATTAATTGTAATGTTAGTGTTTGGGTTTAATTTGGGTATGCAACCTATTGCAGGATACAATTATGGAGCAAAATATTATGACAGAGTACTCACTACATTAAAATATTCTTTGTTTTTTGCAACTTGTGTTACCACTTTCGGATTTTTGATAGGCATGATTTTTCCCGAACAACTATCAAGAGCATTCACCTCTGACAAAGAATTGATAAGACTTACAGCTCACGGCATGAAAATTACCATTCTGATGTTTCCAATGGTTGGGGCTCAAATTGTGGCTTCTAACTTTTTTCAAGCGGTGGGCAAACCTAAAATTTCCATCTTTCTTTCCTTATCAAGACAAGTTTTATGTTTGATTCCCGCTTTGTTAATACTACCAAGATATTTTGGAATAAATGGAGTGTGGTTTTCCTTACCGCTTGCAGACCTCGCCTCATCTATCTTTGCTATATCTATATTGATTTTCAATATTAAACAAATGACTAAAATGATCAACAAACAATAATTACTATGAATATTATGGAAAATATTTTATTTGTAAACGGCTCAAATGAAGCAATATATTTATTATCCAGAATTTTTAATGATCACGTTGGAATTTTACAGCCAAATTATTCGGAATATAAACGCGCTTTTTATAACGCTCAGGATTTTTATAATTTAAACGAGATAAATAATTTTAATGCCGTAATAATTTCAAATCCTAATAACCCAACCGGTAAATATATCCCTGAAATTTATAATATTGCTCGCTCAAATCCAAATATAAATTTTATAATTGACGAAGCATATAAAGATTTTTTATTAAATCATGAGCCTGAACCGGTTAAGAATTTTGAAAATATAATAATTTTGAGATCGCTTACAAAAATTTTTCACTTGAGTGGCGTGCGGATCGGTTATTTAATTGCTGACGAAAATTTAATATTTAAACTGAAAATGCTGCAACCGTCTTGGAGCGTTAATAATATTGCGCAGGAATTGGCATTTAAATTTTTAAGCGATGATAATTTTTATAATAACACCCGAAAATTTTATAAAAAATATACTCCGGAATTTATAAATTTATTGCTAGCTTCCGGCCATGAAATTATAAAAAGCGATGTGCATTATTTTTTATTGAAGGTTGATGACGATTTAAATTTAATTCGTAAATTATTAAAATTCGGCATAGTCGTAAGGCACACAAGAAATTTTCCAGGACTCAACGGCAAATATATACGAATCGCAACAAGATTTCCAAATGAAAATAAATTATTTACGGGCATTTTAAATAAAAAATAGTGTACAATTACTAATCATGAAAGGCATAATGATTCAAGGGACTTCAAGCAACTCCGGGAAAAGTTTTATAGTTACTGGATTATGTAGATTATTTCATCAAATGGGCATAAAAATTTGTCCGTATAAATCTCAAAATATGTCTAATAATTCATTTGTTACGCATGACGGTTGCGAAATCAGCATAGCTCAAGCAGTTCAGGCCGAAGCTGCAGGATTAAGACCAGAATATTTTATGAATCCTATTTTACTTAAGCCAAATAATAACAGTAGCTCCGATATAATTTTAAACGGAAAATTTTTTAACAAGCCGGCCGAAAAAAATTATTATAAAAATTTTACTCAAACTTACGGAATAAAAGCCGTTAAAGATTCATTAAACATCATAAAAAATAATTTTGAAGCCGTAATAATCGAAGGCGCAGGAAGTCCAGCAGAAATAAATTTAAATAAATATGAAATCGTAAATATGAAAATTGCCAGGCTTGCAAATGTTCCAGTTATTTTAACGGCTGATGTCGATCGGGGCGGTTCGCTTGCTGCAGTTGTTGGGACGCTGGAATTATTAGGCGAAGACCGCGAGCGCGTGAAGGGAATTATATTTAACAGATTTCGCGGCGACATAGATTTATTTAAACCCGCAGTCCAATGGATCGAAAATTATACGGGCATAAAAGTTTTAGGTGTTCTGCCGTATGTTGAAGATGTTTCAATCTCCGGCGAGGACTCTTTGAGCATAAACGATAAAAAAAAATTCAGCAAAATTAATATAGGCGTAATAAAATATCCGGGTATTTCAAATTTCAGCGACATCGATTTATTCGAAAAAGAACCCGACACGAGCATTACATATATTGACAGGTTAGACGATTTAAATATTTTTGACGCGATAATTTTACCCGGCGCAAAAGATACGTTAAGGGCTTTACATTGGCTGAAATCTAACGGGCTTTTTGACGCAATAAAAAATTTTTCAGGTTTCATATTTGGAATTTGCGGAGGCTTTCAAATTTTGGGGCTTGAAGTTGATTGCTCCGAAAGTTTGGAATTATTGCCACTTAAAACTAAATTAGACGGTACAAAATATACATCACAGATTTCAGGTTCATTATATTCAGATTTGAGCGTGAAAATTTTGGGTTATGAAATTCATGTCGGCGGAAGCATATGCTGTTACGATAATAAAAAATATTTGCCGTTGTTTAAAATTAATTCTCAAGCTGAAGGAATTATCACGGATGATTTTAAGATCGCCGGGAGTTATGTGCATGGGGTTTTTAACAATGACAGATTTAGAAATAAATGGCTGAACAGAATACGCCACGAAAAAAAACACGGTGAAAGGCCAATTTATGACACAAGCACCGTTAAAAATGATTCGTATAACAAAGTCGCGGAAATTTTGAAAAACAATCTCGATATAAATTTTATTCTGGAATTACTTCGCCATGAAGACACC
>CALAVA010000183.1 GCA_937892025.1 uncultured Bacteroidales bacterium | reverse complement strand
CTATATAGATAAAGATGGTATGGAAGAAACCCAAGATTCACACATAAGAGAGGTTCAATTGGTGCTTGGTATTTTGTTTGGTGTGGTTATTTATCTTTTTATATTTCTCTATTGTTCAATGGTGTTGAATAGCGTTTTGGAAGAGAAGACCAATCGCATA
The DNA here is from genome assembly GCA_937892025.1 of uncultured Bacteroidales bacterium. Lineage (GTDB taxonomy): Bacteria > Bacteroidota > Bacteroidia > Bacteroidales > WCHB1-69 > UBA1205. Next base: position 3,221 of record CALAVA010000183.1, on the reverse strand, counting down.
GTAGAGGTTATCGTTTCTTCTGTTAAGCCTTTGCAGTTGATGGCGGGTAAAATCATTGGTGTTGCTCTGATAGGTTTGACTCAATTGGTTTTATGGGTGGTGTTTACGGTGGTGATATTGGGTGTGTTTGGTTTGTTTTGGCACGCTCCTGATACACTTAATCAATTTTTGCAAGCCTCTGTAGAAACTGACCAAAATATGTTGTCCACATTTCAGTTGTCCGACAATTCTGTTGTCAATGCCCTTATGGGGATAAATTTCACACAAATTATCGTTTTGTTTATTTTTTATTTTTTGGCAGGTTATTTCTTGTATGCTTCTATGTTTGCAGCAATAGGTGCAGCGGTGGACAATGGTACAGACTCACAGCAATTCGTCAATATTTTGTCTATGCCGTTATTGTTAGCGATGATAGTATCTCCGTTGGTTGCGGACAATCCAGATGGCTTAGCGGCTTTTTGGTTATCCATCATTCCGTTTACCTCCCCGGTAAGTATGTTGATGAGGTTGCCTGCAGGTCCGGAAGTGGTGCAGAATTGGGAAATTTTGCTTTCGTGTAGTGTTTTATTGCTAACCTGCCTATTGATGGCATGGGTGGCAGCCAAAATATACAGAACAGGTATTTTGATGTATGGCAAAAAACCATCATATAAAGAATTGTGGAAATGGTTGAAATATAAAAATTAATCATAATATAAAAATTAAAACGACATGACAGAAAAAGTTACAATGAGAGACAATGCGGTTTTTAGGTGGACGGCATTATTGTTATTGGCCTTGGCCATGTTTTGTTCATATATTTTTATGGACATATTGTCACCTATAAAGGATTTGATGCAAGAAACACGCGGTTGGAATTCTACGGCCTTTGGTACCATGCAGGGTGCAGAAACGTTCTTAAATGTTTTTGTGTTTTTCCTTATTTTTGCGGGCATTATATTAGATAAAATGGGCGTGCGTTTCACGGCCGTTCTTTCTGGAACAGTAATGTTAGTAGGTGCATTAATAAAATGGTATGCGGTTTCAGAAAGTTTTATGGGTAGTAGTTTAGAAACATGGTTTACTAATCATTTGAACTATATTCCCATTTTTGACGAGTTGGGTGTATCGCCATTTTATCGAGGTATGCCGGCCTCAGCCAAAGTGGCCGCTATTGGTTTTATGATATTTGGCTGTGGTGTAGAGATGGCAGGTATAACCGTCAGTCGTGGTATTGTTAAATGGTTTAAAGGTAGAGAAACCGCCTTGGCAATGGGTTCAGAAATGGCCTTGGCACGGTTGGGCGTTGCCACTTGTATGATATTTTCACCTTTCTTTGCCAAATTGGGCGGTACTGTAGATGTATCTCGTTCTGTTGCTTTTGGCGTAGTATTGCTGTGTATTGCTTTAATAATGTTTATAGTCTATTTCTTTATGGACAAAAAATTGGATGCACAAACAGGTGAGGCAGAAGAAAAAGACGACCCATTCAAAATATCTGATATTGGTAAGATATTATCAAGTGGTGGTTTTTGGTTGGTGGCATTGTTGTGTGTATTGTATTATTCTGCTATTTTTCCATTTCAAAAATATGCTGTCAATATGTTGCAATGCAATTTGACTTTAAATCCGGGAGAAGGTTTTTGGGCAGGCAATTCTGTTACGATTATTCAATATTTGATTATGTTGGTGGTTGCTGTTTGTGCTTTTGCCAGCAATTTTTCAAAGAATAAAACTTTGAAGTTTTCATTGATGGGTATAGCAATAGTGGCTTTGGTTGTTTATTGTTATATGGGTTATATGCGTGGTACTGCTGAAACCATCTTTGCAGTATTTCCGTTGTTGGCTGTGGCTATCACTCCAATATTGGGCAATTATGTGGACAATAAGGGAAAAGCCGCTTCTATGTTGATGATAGGTTCTTTGTTGCTTATCATTTGTCATCTTACCTTTGCTTTTGTTTTGCCGTTGTTTAAAGGGAATGCGGTAGGCGGAGTTGTTGTGGCATATCTTACGATATTGGTTCTCGGTGCATCATTTTCTTTGGTTCCAGCCGCTTTGTGGCCAAGTGTTCCTAAGTTGGTAGATGAAAAAATAATTGGTTCAGCCTACGCACTGATATTTTGGATACAGAATATCGGCTTGTGGTTGTTCCCCTTGTTGATAGGTAAGGTGTTGGACAAAACGAATGTCGGAGTAGATAATCCTTTGGAGCTTAACTACACATGGCCTTTGGTGATGTTGGCATGTTTAGGTGCAGCGGCTCTTATAATAGGTTTAATACTTAAAGCCGTAGATAAAAAACAACATCTTGGTTTGGAAGAACCCAACATAAAAAGTATAAAAGAATAATCATTCATATCAAAAGGGCAAAGAGATGTATAGGAGGTACTTCTCTTTGCTCTTTCATTTTATAAAGTTACAGATTTGGTTAGAAGATTTCTTTTTTCATTTTTTCTTACGATCATAGTGTTTGTTCTTTCTGCTCAAGAAGGCTCAATGGAACATCCTTATAGGCTGACTCAATTAGGGTTGGAGGCTCGTGTAGATTTTGACTATTACCATTATAATGATACGACACCTTCCCAATTTGGTTTTGCTGGCAAGTATATCAATTTTATGATAGACGGACATATTACCGAAAAATTCACCTATTATTATCGTCAGCGGTTGAATATAGCAGAAGCGTCTTTTTCATCTTTTTACCAAGGTTGTGATTGGTTGTATTTGAGTTATCGCCCGAATGCTTATTTTTCGATAGATGCGGGCAAAGAATGTGTCTATATCGGTGGTTTTGAATATGATTTAGCCCCGATAGATGTTTATTTTTGGTCAGATTTTTGGGAGCATATCACTTGTTATGAGATGGGTGCTTCAGTGTCTTTTCATAGCAAGGATGACAATCACACTTTGACATTTCAAGTGTGCAATTCACCATTTGTAAGCAAGCCGTTTGAGGGCTTGTTAGCTTATAATCTTATCTGGTATGGGCATAGTGGGGTGTTTTCAAGCATTTATTCCTTAAATATGATAGAATATGAGAAAGGAAAATTTATTAATTATATTGCTTTGGGCAATCAGTTTACCATTAATAATCTAATGTTTTATATAGATTTTATCAATAGGGCAACGTCCAAGCAAGTGTTTTTATTTTCTGATTTTAGCATAATAGGTGAGTTAAAATATACTATCAAAAATAGAGTTAGTTTGTTTGCCAAAGGTGGTTATGATATAAACAATGC
>CALAVA010000182.1 GCA_937892025.1 uncultured Bacteroidales bacterium | reverse complement strand
TTTGCATTGTAATCGTATGCACTCAGGTCAAAGCCTCCAAAGACCTCTGCTTTCTTAAAACCGATTTCTTTTAGACTGTCTCTAAGTGTGCTTGCAGAATATAGCCTTTGAACAAAGACATGTTCTATGCGTTCTCCGTTTGGTTTTATAAGAATCCATTTGCTTTGCAATCCCTCCCATGCCCCTGTAACTTTAAACTCAGTAAGAACTGTAAGTCCTGCTCTTTCAAACCATTCGCCTTCTGTAAACCATCTTACGGCAGTCTCACGGCTAATACATTCTAAAATAAAAGTTCCGCCCTGTTTTAGAGAATCATATATGGATTTTAAAATTTTTGTATCGTCTTCAATGCTGTCGCAGTAACCGAAAGAGTTGTAAACATTTATAGCTGCATCAAATTTTTTTTCAGAACAAAAACTTCTCATGTCTTTCTGTAAAAGCGTCAAAGAAACATCTTCGTCCGAAGCAGTTTCCTTTGCCGCAGTTAAGAAAGGTTCTGTAATGTCAACTCCGGTAACATCAAGTCCCAAAAGAGCTAGCTCCACGCTAATTCTTCCTGGTCCGCAGCATGCATCAAGAATAGAGCTGCCTTCTTTTAGATGTGCAATATTTTTAATGCTTTCTGCAATGCCCTTTGCCTCTGCCCAATGCTGTTCGTCAAACATTACAGGCCCGTAATTTAGCCAAAAATCTTCTTCTTCAAACCATTCTTTTTTTTGTTTATCCATAGAACAGACCTTTTTAAATTTTATAAAATCTCTTCATCTCATCATCCGTAAAATCAAAAATAATTTTTATTTGCTCTAGCGAAAGATGAGCCGTGCTTATAGCTTTATCGGCATATTTCTTTTTTTCAAGCAAAAGATATTGTTCCGTGTTTTTTCTGTTGAATTCCCGTTCGCTTATAATGATTTCGGAAATCTTATCTTTGTTTTCTTGAATCCATTTTTCATTTACAAAAGTTGAAGTCTTTAAATCTATTGGTTTTAGTTTCTGAATTTCCATTTTGTTCAAAAGTAATCTCTGGCATTTTGCCCTGCTTTTGTGTACTATCTGCCGAGACGGGAATATTCACCACCGTAGCCTCTATTTTTTCACCTTGCGAAGCAGTGCATGAACACCACATAAACACACTACAAAATACAATGATTTGATATATATACCGATATATGTTCATAATAACGCTTTTAAATTAATGAGCAAAGGTATATATTTTTTTTGAAAATTCATATAGGTTCTAAAAATATTTTAACTAACAAACAACAATCACAAATTTTCTATCTGGTAGCATAAATTATAATGACAATACGTAAAAAAGTTGTATCTTTGCAAGTTATCTTTCGTGGAGACCAAGAAAATAAAATTTTGAAACAAAATATATTGTGCCAAAGTCTATGTTTTTTCGCACAATAGTCTAATTAGCAAAAAAAATTGAATATGGTAAAAATTTGTAAAACGAGACAAGCATTGCAAACAGAAATTGCAAGACTGAAAGAACAAAATAAATCTATTGGTTTTGTTCCGACAATGGGTGCCCTACATGAAGGACATCTTACATTGCTACGACAAGCCAAACAAGAAAATGACATTGTTGTTTGCTCCATTTTTGTCAATCCCATTCAATTCAATAACAAAGAAGATTTGGAAAAATATCCACGCCAAATAGAACAAGATATTGTCAAAATTGACACAATATGTGATATTGGTTTCACCCCTTCCGAACAAGAAATGTACCCTAATCCGCCACAAGAAACTTATCATTTTGGTTCTTTGGAAACCGTGATGGAAGGTGCTATGCGTCCCGGACATTTCAATGGAGTGTGCATTGTCGTCAAACGATTGTTCGATTTGGTACAACCTAACAATGCCTATTTTGGAGAAAAAGACTTTCAACAATTAACCATTATTCGCAAAATGGTGCAAGAGTTTAAATTGCCAATCAACATACGCCCTGTAGCCATTGTAAGAGCAGAAGATGGCTTAGCATTGAGTTCTCGCAACAAAAGACTTTCCCCGCAAGCACGGAAAATCGCCCCATTTATTTTCCAAACCTTAACACAAGCCAAAAACAATAGCACCAATATGCCCCCCAAACAATTAGAACAATGGATAACACAACAATTTCAAGAAAAATCAGCATTCTCTTTAGAATATGTCCAAATTGTTGATGCTAACACATTGCAAAAAATTGACAAATACACTGATGCCCAATCTGTAATTATATGTATCGCTGTTTGGTTAGACAACGTCAGATTGATTGATAATATGTTTATTAAATAATAAAAATGCAGATAGAACTTTTAAAATCAAAAATACACCGTGTAAAAGTTACAC
>CALAVA010000181.1 GCA_937892025.1 uncultured Bacteroidales bacterium | reverse complement strand
CAACAACAACAACCGCTACAACGGTCAATCTGTCCGCCTTGTCCGCTCTGCCGAGAACTGTCCGCATCCGTTCATTTTCTTGTTTTTATGAATATCACCCGTGTTCAACTTGAGGAGGATTTACTGCAGGCCTATATGGATGCCCGCCGACACAAACGTCATAAACCCTACCAGCGTTTTTTTGAGTCTAATTTGGAAAACAACCTTTCCGAAATTTGCGATAGTTTGTTGAGTCGCCACTACAAGCCTTTGCCGTCTGACTGTTTCATAATAAGTGATCCGAAAAAACGGGAGGTGTTTGCCGCACATTTTCGCGACCGTGTGGTACACCACCTCTACTACAACTACACCCACCGCATGTTTGAACGCACTTTCATCCACGATAGCTACAGCTGCATCAAAGGTCGTGGCACGCATTTTGGGGTGGAACGCCTGCGGCGGCACATACTCTCCGAAAGCCATAGCCACGCTCGCCCTTGCTATGTACTCAAGATGGACATACGTGGCTATTTTATGCACATCAACCGCAGAAAATTGTGTGAAATAGCCATAGCCTCGCTATCCAAAATGGCAACACACCCCGTTGGCAAATACCGTAACGAGGTGTGGGGCGATGTGGTGGACTTGGATTTTTTGCACTATCTTACGCGTGAAATAACGCTACTTAATCCAATCTCCGACTGCCGAATTATAGGTCTCTATTCGGAGTGGGATGACCTGCCACCTGAAAAAAGCCTATTCCACAGCCCCGATGGTTGTGGCTTGCCAATAGGAAACCTCACTTCGCAACTTTTTAGCAATGTTTACCTCAATGAGTTCGACCAATATATGAAAAGAAAACTACATTGTCGCCACTATGGTCGCTATGTTGATGATTTTTATGTGGTAAGCAACGATAGGGATTGGCTTGCCTCCTTGATACCCCATATTGCCGAATTTCTTAAAACCCATCTCGGTTTGGAGGTACATCAAGGAAAAACACAACTCGTTTGTTCGACAAATGGTATTGAGTTTTTGGGAGCCTTTGTACTCCCTTACCGAACATACATAAGTCGCTCGGCCTTGCAACGTATGGATGCAAAACTCTCCGCTCTTGAAACGGCCAGCAAAGAGATGATTTTCAAGTCCTTAAATTCCTATTGTGGCATATTGTCGCACGATAACAACTACAACCTACGCCGCACAATGCTTCTAAAAAGGCACAATTTTACATCATACGGTATGTTTGATTTCGATGTGCTGCGGTTTTTTATTTGACACATTCAGCAAATTACACTCAATTTTCAAAAGAAAAAACGATTTTTGCAAGGTTTGCACTAAAAGGAAACCAATTGATAATGATTTCGATGGATACGCATTTTGAAAAATAACAATGTTCAATGCCATGTTGGCATGTATAGTATCTCAAATTATATAGGGTGAAAGTATTCAAAGAGTTTGTTTTCCTCAATAGTTTTTAAAATAATTTTAGGTTTCTGTCTATGCTTAAATATGTCAAGTGAAAAAGTTGTACTTTTGCAAATATTATTTTTTTTATTTCAAGAGAAGGAATAAACTTATTATGGAAGTAGATTTTTTAGTTATTGGTTCAGGAATAGCGGGTCTTAGTTTTGCCTTAAAAGCCCGTTCTTATGGTAAGGTTTGTATTATATCCAAAGATGCCGCTCAAGAGACATCAACACGTTATGCTCAAGGAGGCATAGCGGCAGTAATGTACGACCCTGACAGCTATGAAAAACATATTCAAGATACAATGATTGCCGGTTGTGATTTGTCCGACCCTGAAATTGTACGTATCACTATTACAGAATCAACAGAAAGAGTAAAAGACCTTATTGCTTGGGGTGTAGATTTTGATAAAACAGGCTCTGGAAAATATGATTTGGCCAAAGAAGGTGGTCATTCTGAATTTCGTGTCTTGCACCACAAAGACGCTACCGGCTTAGAAATACAACAAAAACTCTATGACCAAGCAAAAAATGACCCTAATATAGAAATCTTGGAAAATTATTTTGCCGTTGAACTTATCACACAACATCATTTGGGTATTATGGTAACCAAACATTCCACCGATATATGTTGCTATGGTGCATACGTTCACAATCCGCATACCAACAAAGTGGAAACTCTTTTAGCAAAAACCACCATTGTGGCAACTGGTGGTATCGGTAATGTATATGGAAACACCACCAATCCCGTTGTCGCAACAGGTGACGGTATTGCTATGGTACATCGTGCCAAAGGTAGAATAAGAGGTATGGAGTTTGTGCAATTTCACCCAACCACTCTCTACAATCCAAATGAAAGACCCGCTTTTTTGATTACAGAAGCCTTGCGTGGAGCAGGAGCCATTTTGAAAGATTGGCATGGCAATAGTTTTATGGAAAGATATGACTCACGAGGTTCTTTGGCTCCACGAGATATTGTCGCCCGTGCCGTAGACCACGAAATGAAAATAAGTGGCGAACATTATGTCTTTTTAGATGCAAGACATCTTGACAAATCGGTGTTTTTCAATCATTTCCCCAATATATACAGCAAATGTCTATCTATCGGTATTGATGCTACCAAAGATATGATTCCTGTTGTTCCCGCCGCACATTATTCTTGTGGAGGCATTTGGGTGGATAAGTGGGGAAAAACAAGCATTGAAAACCTTTATGCTTTAGGAGAATGTTCTTCAACAGGCTTGCATGGAGCCAATAGGCTGGCATCTAATTCGTTATTAGAATCTTTGGTGTTTTCGCATCGTGCTTGCCAACATGCTGCAGAAAAAATTGGAAAAATAGAATTCCACCGAGGTATAAAAGACTGGAACGCAGAAGGAACCGTTTCTAATGAAGAAATGATATTGGTAACACAAAGTATTCGAGAATTACAATCTATCATGAGTTATTATGTCGGTATTGTCCGCTCTGACGAAAGACTACAACGAGCATTTGACCGTATGTATATCTTGTACAGAGAAACAGAAAATCTATACCAACATTCGGTTGTAACAAAACGTATCTGCGAACTGAGAAACATGATTTGTACAGCATATCTTATCATTAGAGAAGCAAAAAAACGAAAGGAAAGTTTGGGACTGCATTATTCCATTGACTACCCTCCTAAACAAAACTAAAAAATGTAATATGAAACCATTAAAATCGTTAAGCATTGTTGCCAATTGGCTGTTGAGAATAAGCATTCTTGTTTTTATTGTTGTCCGCTATTTTAATACACTCCAACAGATAGATGTTAAACATTTATCTTTGAATGTTTTAGCAATATTGATATTCTCATTGTTCGGATTATTACTCTTTGTTGGAGGTTTCCGTTCAAAAGCGGGGCTTACTGTTGTTTCTGGATTGATTATCAGTATTATTTCATTGTTTTTCATTTACACCAACTTTCATGGTGTTTGGTTAGATATAAACATGGCTATCTATATTTTCCCCTTTTCTGTAGGGGTATATTTCTTAGCAAATGGTAACAAATAAATGCGATTCTATCACAACCAATCTGAAACAATAAAAACATATTTTCAGATTTTTCTATGATTTATTGGCAATTATTCATTACATTTTTTCGTATTGGTTTTTTTACTATTGGTGGTGGATATGTTATGATTCCATTGATAGAAAAAGAAGTTGTAGAAAAACGGAAATGGATAGATAATCAAACATTTATAGACATGTTGGCCTTGGCACAAAGTGTGCCGGGAATTATGGCTGTCAATACGGCCATTTTTGTTGGCTATCGTAGCAGAGGTGTTTTGGGGTCGATATGTTGTCTTTTAGGTTGTGTGTTGCCATCTTTTATTGTCATTTTGGCTATTGCCATTTCTTTTACACATATAAAGGATAATCAACATGTTGAGCATATCTTTCAAGGCATACGACCCGCTGTTGTTGCCTTAATGGTCTATAGTGTTTGGGGAATGATAAAAAAAATACCACAAAAATGGGTCAATTATGTAATCATCATTGCTGTTACTATGATTTTATATTTTTTTCCAATCTCACCAATTTGGTTAATTCTCATTGCCGCATTTTTGGGTTTATTAATAGGTGTAAAACAAGAAAAACATTAAAATAATGGCCATTTACATCAATTTGTTTTTGTGTTTTTTCAAAATAGGCTTATTTGCTTTCGGTGGAGGCTATGCCGTTATTTCACTCATACAACACGATATTGTAGAAGTGAATGGCTGGCTTTCGGCAAAAGAATTTACAGATATTGTGGCCATTTCACAAACCACACCGGGACCAATAGGCGTAAATGCGGCTACATACGTCGGTTATACGGCAACGGGTTCAACAATGGGAGCCTGTGTCGCTACATTTGCCATGCTTTTGCCCTCTATCATAATCATGCTAATTATTTGCTATTGCTTCGGAAAATTCCATCAAAACAAATATGTAGAATATTGTTTTTTAGGCTTACGCCCAACGGTTATAGGACTAATTGCTGCCGTGTGTTTACAATTGACAAACACCGAAAATTTTATTGACTACAAAAGTGTTATCATCTTTTTGCTTGTTTTGATTGCCGCTAAAAAAGTTCATCCAATTGGGTTGATTATCGCTTCCGGAATTGCGGGTTGGTTTTTGTATTCTTTTTAGAGAAGTTCTACAAATTCATTTAATCCTATTTTTATGAAAATGGTATATTTATAAAACCCACCTTTATCAGTGTATCTCAATAAAGATTTTCACCTTGTTCAATGTTTCCTCTTATTTTAACTAAAAATCTCTTGCTTTACAATAGGTTCATCATCAATTTTATGAACAAAACATATTGACAATATCAAATAGTTTTTTTTTTGAAAATTCTGCCTACGCTCTTAATTCCTACATTATTAATTAGAAAAAGTGTTATCTTTGCACGCAGATATCACTAACCAACTAAAAGAATACGATTATGAGACAACGTCTTTTTACCCTCGCAGCACTCATGGTGCTCGTAGCAACAAGCCTTTCGGCACAGAGTTTCGTTGGCAAGTGGAAGGCCACCGGGGAGTTCAAGAAGCTGCTGGACGTTGAAACGGGAATAGACCTGGATTTCTACTTAGAGACTACTGCCACCGACATCAAGGTGCTGATGACAGTCAGCGTGCAGGGGGACGGCATGGACATGAAGATGCAGATTGTCATGCCCGGCACCTATACGCGCAGCGGAGACCAGGTGAAGGCCCGTTTCAACAAGTCGAATATTGACTTCGAGATTCTCGACCTGAAGCTCACCGACCCCGAGATGAGCGCTCTCCTGGGCGACCCCGAGATAAAGAAGTCTGTCTACAACATGTTTGAGTATCAGGCCAAACAGGAATTAGATGATTTCAAGGATAAGATTAAGACTCGGGTAGAGGACTATTTGGATCAGCTTTTGAGCAAGATTCATTTGGCTCTGCCAGAATGGAACGAAATCTATTTCCCAATCAGTTCCATCGACGTTCCTGATTATGAGGGAGAGACTATCACGTGGACTATTCATACCAACTATAACTTCAACTCGTCATATAGTGGACCGATGTCTGCTACATTCAGGATTCCCTCCATTAAGTACATCGATGAAAATGGTGTTGCTCATGAGATCTTTGATTCAGGTTATCATGAGTTCAAGGTAGACGTTGATGTAAATAATGATGTCCGCACATTAGTAAGTGATTACCTTACTTTACTTAGCAAGAAGCTTACGCGTGTCACACCAAATAAGTTCTTGCAGCCAGTAATGCTCATTAAGACCAGCGACGGATATGTCCGCCTCAGCGAGACTGTCAGCTACCCATCCAATCTGTATGGCGGTGCTCAGGTGACCCTCGTTCCCACTTCGTTCAATGCAGAGATGCTTTCGGCTGCCTATAAGAAATTCGTAGCCGTTACCAATGTCACCAAGGGCGAC
>CALAVA010000180.1 GCA_937892025.1 uncultured Bacteroidales bacterium | reverse complement strand
GAAATTTTCACTTACTCCATGATGATTACTTCCATTCTATGTGCGACAATATCATTTCTATTTCTGCCGTATTGCTGGTGTCGCCCTCGCTTATTTCAACGCCGTCTGTCTTAAACTGACAGTTACGCAAGCGGTGAGTTACTATCTTTTGACCGTTCACAGGCAAAAATTGAACAATAATATCAAACGCTTCTATGTCTTGCAATCTCCCTGTCGTACTGCTCGACCGCAAGGCTTCTATTTCACTGCGTAATAAGGTCATACTTGCACTGCATTCTATTTTTCCGTAGCCCCTTGCAACAGGACGCTGACCTATGCCGTAGATGTTTTCTATCGTCTGGCTGTCGCTATAGCTTATTTTGGTGATGCCCACTACCGGAACTCCGCCTACGTTTACTTGCAAATTAGCCCAACTATGAGCAACACCATTTATTTCAGGAACTTGTCTTAATCCGTTCATCTTACTGCCTCCTATAATTTAGTTGTAAAACCTATTTTTATCAGAACATGTCTCATCACCCCAACTGGAACTTGTTTTATCACTATCTCCACTTCAGAGGTGGAAAGAACGTTTTGTTCCGGGTCTATTTCCACTTTAAAGCCACTCAGTTCTCCGACCTTTTCCATCTCTTCCAAGGCTTTGTTGGCTGTTGTCTCCAAAAAGGATACTGTATCCGATGCCAATTTACCGCTTGTGGCATCCACCAGCAGCGGGCTGTTCAAATACGGCAACAAATTTGCCCTCACCCCACGGCAAGCCTTGTCAATAACACGGACATTTTCTATATACGCATAGTCGCTCGTAGCCTCATCCAAGGTAAAACTGTCGTTGAAGTAATTGTCGGCATTGCCTACATGTGTGCGAACAAACAGATAACGATTGTCATTTATCTTTTCCTGATTGGCTGTTGTGGTGTCTTTTATCAATTCACCTGTTATCAATCCCGGACTGGTCAATCCTAATGGGAATTTTCCCACCCATGCTATACTCTCATGAACACTCGCTTTGCTAATCGTTCCCATGCACAAACCTATACAGCCGTAATAAGCGTAATGACCCAAACTTTGAACCAATTCGCTGTCCAAATCCAAACCGACCAACATACTTACATTGCAACGGCCTGAGGCTATTTTATTCGTGCCGTTTGTTAATGTGGCAAAGGTGAAGCCTGATACATCTGCAGGCGTTACTGTCATTGCCGTACCACTATTGGATACTGTTACCGTTTTGCCTGTTACGGTTACAACTACACTCATCGGCTTATGCTCCGTTTCTAATCCACTACATGCTGTTTGATATTCTGAAAGAATATCTATTGTTATTGAGTCTGAAACGTATGTCAAAGCAGGAGTAAATACCCCACATTGACGTATGCTACCGCCTGCATAGTTTTGTATCGCACGCAAATCACCACCGTTCACTTGACTTGAAGCAGCCACTTTCACACCCAAATATAAGGTACCTTCGGCATTCTGGCGGAAAAATTCATTCACTTGATACACCAAAGCATTCACCGCCGCAACCTTTTTAAACTCTGAAACCTCACTGAGTGTGGTGTAGTCTGCTGCTACCATTGACAATGCCTGAGATTGAATGCCCAAATCTGACAACTCTTCTACATAGCGAAGTTTGAATATATACAAAGCATTCGTGCCGTCTGCATTTTCCACCTTGTCAAATTGTAACGCATTGTTTGCATTTATTAAATCTGCTTCCGCCAATTCTGGCAAATACATCACCAAGCCGCTTATGGGGTCTTCACTATCGGCTGTTCTGCCCATACCACCATTGCCTTTGCTAAATCTTATATCATTCATCTTTCCCATCGTTATTGTTTTTTGTGATTACTTTTTCTTCTTCTTGCAACATACTCATCGCATGTACATGTTTTAACGCTTTATCCATCGTATTATAACACAGGCCGTCAGGTGTTTTCCATTTGCCATTTTCCAATACTATGGCATCTTCCGTTTTTTGCTTTTTGTTTCTTCCCATTTTAACTACCTTTTAAAAATCATTTAACTGCTATTGAAACACTGTCTACCTCCAAATGGTAGGTCTTTTCCTGTGGCATCGTTATTGTCCCTTGATTGTAGCGACCATAGATGATATTTTTGCTCTTATCCGTTACATAGAGTTCTACATCCATCACCGTCATACGTCTATTGAGCAAACTATCTATCACCAAACTTTGTTCCTTTACTTGACATTTCAAACTCTTTACATGCCTACTCTGAAACCCAAGCCCTGTTGATAATATCCCTATTATTGATATAACAACAATAACTATCAACCATTTTATCCACGTTTTCATAGGCTGTCTTCGTGTTTGCGTTTTAACTCTACATTCACAGGGCATTCTTGTGCCATCGGACAGGTCGGTATCTTTTCAACCGCTTTACGAAATCGCTGAACCTCTCTTCGCAAGGAGTTCATCTCCTTTTTCAGTGGTTCCACCACATATTCCATCACTATTTGACTCGCTTTTTCTTCATTTTCCAACTCTTTGCCTTTAATATCAGCCTGCATTTGCTCCTTCGTCTGCCTTAACTTCAACAAACTTATCAGCAATCCACTGCCAAATACTACATTCAATATTACGCTAATCAATTCCAATACGTTCATAGCTTTATCTTGTTTTGTAGGTTAAATCCTGCTTTCACTTGCTCCATGTCGGCATCCACTCCGTTTTCCGAACGGCTCATGGCAGCAACTATTTTTATATACTCGCTGCCACTTCGCTCATTCAGCGTCAAGTACCTATCAACGCCACTACGCCTTTCCACATGCGATATGTAATTTGCTGTATTGTTCCCATCATTGGCAGGTGCCCAACTTCTTATTATCCTATCTACAGTGTTTTTTCCTTGTTGCAGGTAAGTGTAGAGAATTACGAACGCCGCCCTGTATCCGTACGCCATACTTACAAATTGTTTGAATGCTGAATCCGTTGAGTCCTTTTCACCTTGAAACTTATCTTTGCTTTTGCGGATATTCAAGGGATTGTTGTTCCGTAATCCTCTGCTTACCATCTTGCTTCTATTTTAATTATGATGCGTGATATTCTTGGATTAAACCCAACACACCTTTGCCGTCAGCTCTGCGTGCTCTCCCGCCTAATCTTTGCAAGAAAGAATAAATGTCCCCGTAATAGGTCGGGTCTCCCTCATTGGTGTACATCTCCGTATTGCCCATCGCACGTGCAACACAGCTCTTATGCCAGAATATGCCATAGCAACAATCGCTGGTTCCTTCTGCCTTGCTACCGTTTTCTATGTTGATATAATCCTCTACGCTATAAGTTAAGTCGCTGCCCGTCCATCTGTAATAAAGTGTACCACTTACTGCTGTCAAACTACTGTTGCTTGCCATCAAGGTCGTGCTGCGTTCCAATATAGTAAAGCCTTCCAAGGCTCTCAGTCTGCCCGTTACATTGTCATATACTGCTCCTAATACATCGTTGGAAGTATTGCGTACTTCTGAACATAATTGTTCGTACATCTCAGAATTTAAGATAACGTATCTGTCTGCTTTGGGCATATTCCATTTGTTGAATATCACCTTGGCTTTGGCAAAGTCCGCTATCGATACTCCTGTACGCAAGTTGCTGCCATGAATCTTGTAGTTCGCATTTTTTGTGGCACTTGCTTTGATAAAATAAGTAGGACGCCAGTTGTATAACATCGCTTCGGCTACCACTTCGTGCAAGTTGGCCATGTCTTCATACATACAGCTTTCCAACTTATCATAGCTCAATTCAACCTTATCCGCATTCGGAATAAATCTCGGGTCTGTTGTAAATTCGTCTAACGCATAAGTAATATCTATGTCTTTTCTACGTGTAACACTTGCAGGTAAGGTCGTTCTATTCCGTTGAACACCACTAACTGCTCCAGCCTGTGGAATATGTACCACTGTGCCACCTATCACATATTGAGACTCATCTACTGAGTTTAACAAAAACTCATTGTCCTTAAACAAATTACCGATAATGTAATCCGTCCATATCTCAGGTGTAACCGCCATCCCAAAACTGCCTGATGGTATCCTTATCAAGTTGGACGCTACAAAAGTAGCAATGCCTAATACGGGACTAAATATCGCCCCAACAAAGGCTGCAAACAAAGCAGCCGTCAATACTCTTAAAATTAAATCTTTTTTCATTTTCTTCTTTTTTATTAAATTATTCATCCATTTTTTTTAACAAAGTATCCATGAACTGCCGTCCCATACCACTATTTTGGCAACGGTGGTGGAAGCTGTCCCTGAAATCGTGCCTACTGTTGTACTCGCATCTTTTTTCACTGTAACATTTCTTGCAGAACTATCACTCGTCGATTTTACCACCACTTTGGCACCTACTCCCAAGTTGGCACCCGCGGTGAGTGTTAATGTGGCTGCTGCACTCAAAGTGCCTAAATCCACTATCGTTGTTTCCCGTTCTACTTGAACTGTTGTCGCATTGCTCGACAAGGTCGGGCTTACTTTTTCTGCTGTCGGAAATATTACTTCCACTTTCTTGGAGGCATCCTCTGTGATTTCTGGTGCCTTAAAATTGTAACTCGCGTCGTTGTTTTTATTTATCCACATATCATTTAATTTTTAGGATCGAAACCGAACTTCGCTTTGAAAAGTTCTGCGTATCTCTCCGGGTTAATACTCTTTAAATTTTCTAATTTACCGCTACGGTGATAATCGTCAAAGCCCAAATTCTCTTCACCTTTTGGCAATTTCTCCTCTTGGACAATTCCGTCCTTTACTCTCGGTACTCCAGATAGCTTGTTCAACACTTTTGCTGTGTTCTCATAGTCCTGCTCTGCCAACTTCGTATAGGTTTCTCTGTCATCTTCCCCTATACGTTTGTCTGCTATGGCAGCATCTATTAGGTTTTTCACCTTGCTTTTCTCCATCGCTTCTATTTTCTTGGAGAGTTCTTCGTTTTTCTTTTGCTCTGCCTGCAAGGTATTCTGCAGAGACACTTCTTGCTCGATCAACATTTTAACACGTGCCAAAACCTCCTGTTCTGAGCTATTGGACATATTCAAAATGCTGGCCACTTTTTTTAATTCTTCGTCCATTTTTTTTGTTTTTTTGTTTAACTTAATGATTTGATTATTATAATAATTATATGCCCTACGGCTGTCCGTAATGTTTTTCAATTCCTTTATACTTTTGTTTCGCTCTATTATCTCATCGCACAAACCCAGTGCCTTCGCTTCTTTCGCACTCAGCCAATGGTCCAATCCGTCAAAAAACTCCTTGCGGACTTCTTCCTCACTCTTTCCCATACGTTCTGACAGCATTTCTATCAATGTCCCTTCAAATCCGTCCATCATTTCCGCTGCAGCACGTATCTCATCGCTGTTGCCATACGTATAGCCACTAATCCTGTGATACATGAATTTCGCATGTTTGGCAGCCTTTACTTTGTGCTTCCGATTCGATAGCAATACCGCCATCATGCTCGCCGCTATCCCGTCAACTATCCATTCTACTTCTATATCCGTACGGTCCAAATAGTTATATAAGGCATTGCCTTGAATCACTTCCCCTCCGTCGCTATTAACGTAAAAGGTGATATGAGTGGCTCCTTCCTTTCGTTTGCCCTCTATATCGGCTATCAACACATTGGTGTCTATATCCATATACCGCCCAATTATGCCGTATAAATAGTATTCACATCTTTCTTTTGACATCTTTTCCGCTTTTTTCAATTTTCGGCAAAATTATCACCATTTTTTCCTTTATTTTCTTATTGCATACATTTGAAATATAATTACATCTATCGTATTTGCTTTTATTAAAATTAAATGTAACTCCTGCTACTTTTGCACACAGAAATGCTCCTGTACGAACGTTTCTTGAAACGTCCACATAATAAAAAAAACATTTACATTATGACAAACCTAACAATTGAACAAAAAAAGGATTACGCCAAGCAACTCTTTCTCAACGATACCGGAATTACACAAGCCGAAATCGCTGAAAAAGTTGGCGTCTCCAAAGTAACCATCTGCAAATGGGTCAAAGACGGCAAATGGCAGGAATTGCAAGCTTCTTTATTGATAGGCAAGGAGGAACAACTCGCTCGCCTTTACAAACAGTTGCGACTCCTCAATGACGCCATCGAAAACAAACAAGACCAAAAATTCGCCACCTCCAAAGAAGCAGATGCTATCTTGAAATTAACAGTTGCAATCAAAAACTTAGAAACAGAAATCAATATTGCCGAAAAGATGGCCACCGGTAAAGAATTCCTCTCTTTTGTCAGAAAAACCTCCGACTTCGAAATCAGCAAAGCTGTCGCCAAATTGTTCAACGCTTATATCAAATCTTGTTTATAATGGCCAAGCTCAGAAAACCTACCGACAAACAACTCCTGCAAGACTGGGAAGCCTACTACAATCAGTTTATTGCCGATGTAGAAGTTGATAGTTCCGAAACCGAAATACAGAAGCAACAACGCATCGCACGCTTGGAAGCCTCGCCAGAAGAGTGGTTCAAGTATTATTTTCCAAAATATTGCACGGCCGAACCTGCCCCTTTTCATATCTCGGCCACCAAACGCCTCCTCGCTCATCAGCGTTGGTACGAAGTGCGTGCATGGAGTAGAGAGTTGGCAAAATCGGCTCGCTCTATGTTTGAAGTACTTTATTTGGCTCTTACAGGTAAGATTAGCAATTTCTTGCTCGTCTCCAACAGTTTTGACAATGCCTGCAGACTCCTCTTGCCTTTTATGATGCAGTTGGAAAAGAATCTCCGAATCATCAACGACTACGGCGATCAACAAACCATCGGCCATTGGGAAGCTAATGAATTTATTGCCAAATGTGGCTGCTCATTCCGTGCACTCGGTGCAGGACAGTCGCCACGTGGTACCCGCAACGAAGCCAAACGCCCTGATTTCATTCTCATTGACGATATTGACACTGACGAGGAATGCCGAAATCCTGACCGTATCAAGCAAAAATGGGACTGGATAGAACAAGCCTTAATTCCGACCATATCAGTATCAGGAGACGCCCGAATACTCTTCAACGGCAACATTATCGCCAAAGACTGCTGTATCGCTCGGGCAGGCAAAGTCGCAGATAAGTTCGACATCGTCAATATCAGAGACAAAAACGGAAAATCATCTTGGAGCAAAAATACAGAAGAAGACATCGACTTTATCTTATCTAAAATTTCTACTCGTGCGGCACAGCAGGAATACTTCAACAACCCCCTCTCCGAAGGCGATGTGTTCAAAGAACTCACCTTCGCCAAAATACCCAACTTAAACCGCTTCAAACAAATTATCGTTTACGGAGACCCTTCTCCCTCCAACTCCAAAAACAAAGCCGGCTCCATGAAAGCCATTACCGCTATTGGTGTGTTGGACGGTATTTACTATGTCATTGCCTGCCGTGTAGATAGAGCCACCAACGCAGAATTTGTCGATTGGTTCTACCTCATCAACCAACAACTCCAAAGCACCTCTGCTCAAATATACAACTTTATTGAAAACAACAAACTTCAAGACCCATTCTACCAACAGGTATTTATCCCTTTGTTTGTTGCAAAAGCCAAAGAAAAAGGCTATTATCTCAATATTGTTCCCGATACAAGAATTAAGCCCGACAAATTCAGCCGTATTGAAGGAAACCTCGAACCTCTCAACCGCAATGGAAGACTCCTCTTTAACGAAGCGGAGAAAAACAACCCGCACATGCAAAGGTTAATCGAACAATTCCTCCTCATCACACCGCAACTCAAAGCACCTGCCGACGGCGTAGATGCTGTCGAAGGGGCCGTCTTTATCGCAACTCAAAAATTAAAACAAACTTCCGCCGAACAACTAACAATAAGGAAAAGACCACTAAACAAACGCAGAGTATAATCACGGACACTTCGATAGGCTCAGTGTCCACTTGTAAAATCAATTAACAAAATAGATGACAAAATCAGCACTAGAT
>CALAVA010000179.1 GCA_937892025.1 uncultured Bacteroidales bacterium | reverse complement strand
CTATGATATTATTCCCTTTCGTATTTCGTTTCCAAGCCTTTGTAGTAATATGATAATAATTATATAGATTATTGGGCATATTTAAGCCTACTTGCACTCTACTCAAGGCAGGAAAACCGATATGAAATTTATAAGGTGTATATGTTCCGGGGTTTTCATCTAAGGCTTGAGGAACATACAAATTTTTCAACAAATAGGTTTCTTGTGCTTTCAATGTTCCAAAAGAAACCACAAATATACAAGCAACGATTATATATTTAACTATTTTCATAACTCTTTTCTATTTACTTTCAATATCATCAACAATATCATCAACATCACCTTTAAGTTGTCCTTTGAAGACAAGGTTCATTTTAACTTTTAAATAATTTTCTTTAAACAACTTAACTTCCTTTCCGTTGGAGGTATATATTTGTTTGATTTCGGCATATCGAGTTTTGATTAATTGTTTATACAAATCATCTCCTTCTACGACTGTTTTTTCCATTTGAGCCGTAGCAGGTGTTGTTACTTTAAAATTACTACCAAAAGTAGCGGCATCTACATGTTGATAGTCGCTATACATTGTACCGAGTACATGATAATTTTCATCTAACAAAGTCATCATCACAGATGCCTTTAAAGGGAAATAATTTTCCAATTTGGCCATTAACGTAAACTCCGTAACTCTCATTCCTTTAATACTATCATTATAGCCGACATATTCAGACACGTCCAAATCAATGGTATCTGTAACCGTAAGGTTATTCATAGTCAGCCACAATGGCATATAGATATCAGGCTTGAAGTCCAAATGTCCATTTTGTGTAGATGATATTTTATTGACATTAGATTTTATATCATAACCGATATAAGAAGTGGATTGCAACAAAGAAATGGGATTATCAGTTGTTATATTTACCAAACGTGTCCCGGGTGTGCCTGCAGAAACGGCCTCAACAGAAATAGGCAAAGTGGTTTCTAAGGTTAATGGAGTTTTGGTACCGTTAGCATCTTCATGAAAGGCATTGATTTGATTAAGTGTAAAAATAGCATTATAGTAGTTTTCCACATTGGTCAAAAAATTTGCACGATGCAAAATCATACTATTGTCTTTCAATCCCCAATCTATCAAGTGAATTTTTGCCACCGTATCAAAAGTTGGTTTGTCCATATTGATACTATCCAATCTGATATTCAATTTGTGTTCATAGAGGAAATAGGCCAAATTATCTTCCGCTTCATTGAAAAGGATTCCAAACATATCGTCCAAATATTGTTCGTTGATGTGTTTTAAGAAATCTTCACAAGTTGCATGATATACAAACAATGGAGTTCCATATCCCGGAGTTATATCTATGGACATAGGTTGGGGGTCTCCGTCTTTCAATTTATCCAAAATAGTACGGTCTTTCCAACAGCCTTGCATAGCAAAAACCGCTATTGTTCCCAATAGGAACAATACATACAAAGGTTTTGATATCTTTTTCATTTTTTCAATATTTTTTATTTCAACTTTCTTTATTTTCATTCTTTATTTTTTATTATTTGCGGAAGAAAATTCATCGCTGCATAAATTTTCATCATTTTCTTCCCATCAATGGCGGGGGTTCCCAACATAGTTTGTTTGTCTTTAACATTTTTATGAATCCCCGATTGTGAACCAATCACAACCTTATCTCCAATAATAACATGGTCTTTCACACCAACTTGACCTGCAAAGATACAATTTTTTCCAATACGAACAGAACCTGAAATACCACAACATGCAGCCATTACCGTATTTTCTCCTATTTCACAATTATGTGCTATTTGATTTAAATTGTCTATTTTGCAACCTTTGTGAATAATCGTAGAACCGAACATGGCTCTATCAATGCAACTATTGGCACCTATTTCCACATTATCCTCTATGATAACATTACCTAATTGTGGAATTTTTTCATATACTCCCTCTTCATTGGGCATAAATCCAAAGCCATCGGCTCCGATAACACAACCTGCATGTAAAATGCAATCATTACCGATAATACATTGTTCATATATTTTCACACCTGCATACAAAATTGTTTCTGCACCAATTTTTACATTATCTCCGAGATAAGTTTGCGGATAAATTTTGACATAGTTGCCAATCTCCACATTTTCACCAACCACAACCCCATCTCCAATATAGACATTCTTGCCTATTTTTGCCGACTTATCAATAAAAGCATGAGATGAAATGCCCACTTTTTCAGGTCTTAAACTATCATAATATTGCAACAATCTCACAATTTCTAATTGTGGATTTTTGACACGAATCAATGTTGCAGTAACAGGATATTTTGGCACAAAATCTTCATAGACAAGAATAACATCCGCTTTTGAGGTATAAATCAAAGACTCATATTTGGGACCATTGGCAAAAGATAAACCGCCACTTTGCTCATTGTCTAATTTAGTTACTTTATCAACAATGACACTCCCATCGCCTTCCAATTTTCCATGTGTCAATTCGGCTATTTGCTTTGCCGACAATTCTATTTTTTCGTCCATCTGATTTATTCTATAATATGATTAAAATATTGTTTTTCTGATTCTAATAATAAATAAGGAGCCAAACGTTGCACTTTATCTATTTTGTTGAGCATGGCTTGCTGAAATTTTTGCAACGCTTCTGCATTATTTTTTTTGATAATATGCTGTTTACCCAAATTGATTTCTTGCATAATATCAGCAATTTGCTGAGTATTTTCTGAAAAATAGTGTTGTGAAAATTTTGCCCAAATATAATTGACTGCCGTTTCGTTGGGGTGTATCATATCTGACTGATAAAAACGATAATCACGCAAATCATCTATCATAATTTCATACGAAGGAAAATATTCTACATCTTTGCTTTGATTTACAATATGAGATGTTGCTATTTTAAGAATTGACTTACTCAACATATTTTCTTCCATATTATATTTCACATAACGAATCGGGCTGATAGTCAATATAAAACGAATATGTTCATTTATTTTTCTTATTTGCTTCAAAGTTTCCAACAATTCATCTTCAATAGTTTGATTATCAAGCAAAATACGTTCAAAACAAGTCTGTGGTAATTTATGACAATTGGCAACCACATAATTTTTATCTTTATGCCAATAAGCATAGGCTGACCCCAAAGTGAGAATCAAACAATTTGTTTTTGTCAATTGCGAAAAACTATCATCTATATTTTGATTGATTCTATCCAAACAAACTTGTTTATCTCTACAAGCAAAATCGCCATGATGTAAAAAGCTGAACCATTGATTGTTATAGAAATCTAATTCATTTTCAGAAAAATAACGGCGTTGTATAATTCTGTTTAGGCAATTGACAATAGATTTTGGATTGAATAATATTCCGTTGGATAATATTTGAATTTAAAGTCCATATG
>CALAVA010000178.1 GCA_937892025.1 uncultured Bacteroidales bacterium | reverse complement strand
AAATCATGGTAGTTTAAAAGATGCTGTTGTTTTGTTTGCTGGTGGTTGCACAGGAGAAATCGTTTCTGACCAAGGTTTGCTATTAACCAATCACCATTGTGGCTATGGCTACATACAAGCCCATAGTTCTTTGCAACACGATTATCTAACCAATGGTTTTTGGGCAAACAACAAAAGTGAAGAATTGCCCAATAATGGTTTAACAGCCACCTTATTGGTTGAGATGAAAGACGTTACCGCTGAGGTTCTCAAAGGAGTAAAAGAAACGATGTCAGAAAATGAGCGGAAACAAGTCATTGCAAACAACATAGCCCAAATACAAAAACAAACCGTAGAAGGCACACATTATAAGGCTATCATCAAACCTATTTATAATGGCAATCAATATCTATTGTTTATAAATGAGGTTTTTACTGATATTCGTTTGGTTGGTGCTCCCCCATCAAACATCGGCAAATTTGGTGGTGATACGGATAATTGGATGTGGCCAAGACACACAGGTGATTTTTCTGTATTTAGAATTTATTGCGGGAAAGATGGGAAACCGGCACCATACAGCAAAGACAATATTCCCTACAAACCCAAAAAACATTTGACCATTTCTTTAAAAGACCTTAAAGATAATGACTTTACCTTTGTTTTTGGTTATCCTGGAACAACACAACAATTTTTAACCTCTTATGCTGTTGAATTAATTCAAAATCAAACGAACCCAATTGCAATTGATTTGAGAACAAAACGATTGGATATTATCAAAAAATATATGGAAAAGGATAAACTAACTCGTATTCAATACTCGGCAAAAGCAGCGGGCATTGCCAATGGTTGGAAAAAATGGATAGGTCAAAATAATGGTCTTCAACGCCTTGATGTTATCAAACACAAACAAGAATTAGAACAAAATTTCAATCAATGGGTTAGAGAAACACAAGAACGACAAGAACAATATGATGGTATTGTAGAAGCCTATAAGAATTTTTATGAGCAATTGCGTCCTATTGCCGCTGAGGTTTCTTATTTTATGGAAGCATTTTATAGCATAGAAAGCGTCAAATTTGCTTGGCAAATGCACGGTCTTTTACAATTAGATTCATTAAGCAATGAACAAAAACAACAATTTACATCAAGAATTAACAATTTTTTCAAAGATTATAACAAAACTTTAGATAAGGAAATCTTTGATGTTTTAGCGGAAGCCTATTTTTCTCATGCTAAGTTGGCAAAAACCGACAACTTAGACCTCTCCAAATTAAGTGATGAAATATATGCCAAATCAACACTATTAGACAAAGATAAACTATTAGCAATTATTGCCAAAGGCGATAAAAAATCTTTGAATAAACTCAAAAAAGACATTTTATTTAGCTTTACCATTCCCATTGTTGAAAATTATAACAACAACATATACCCACGTTATACAACTTTAAACAAACAAACAGATTCTTTAGACAGACTATGGACAAAAGCGATGATGGAAATGCAATCCCAAAAGCAATTCTATCCCGATGCCAACCTTACATTACGAGTGGCCTATGGCAACATCAAAGGCTATAAACCTAAAGACGGCGTAGAATATAAATATTATACTACAATAGAAGGGATTATGCAAAAAGAAAATCCGGACATTTATGATTATGTTGTTGAAGCAAAACTTAAAGATTTGTACAAACGGAAAGATTATGGTCCTTATGCCAACAAATATGGAGAACTCCCTATTTGCTTTATTGCTACCAACCATACAACGGGTGGAAATTCTGGAAGCCCTGTATTAAACGCTAAAGGAGAACTGATTGGACTAAATTTTGACAGATGTTGGGAAGGAACAATGAGCGACATTCAATATGATGTAGATTTGTGCCGAAATATCTGCTTGGATATACGCTATTGTTTGTTTATTATAGATAAATTTGCCAATGCGAAATATTTGATAGATGAAATGACTATTGTTCAATAATTATAGTAGCCCCAATTACAATTGGGGCTTTTTTACATTAGCATGAAAGACTTTTTTAAAAACAATTGTTTATTTTTAAGCTTATTTATCATCACATTCGTCATATTGGGGATTATGCTACTCATTGTTCCCAAAGTAGATTTGCATTTGCAAATGAATAGCTATCACCATCAGTTTTTGGATGTGTTTTTCAAATTTTTCACAAAGATTGCAGAATATGGTTTTTTTGTGTGTTTGCTGATACTTTTGTTCTATAAAATGGGAGCGGCTATCTACATGGCGGCTTGTGGGCTATCTTCTACAATTATTGTTCAAATTATAAAATATATAGTCAAGGCTCCAAGGCCAAAGTCTTTTTTTGAGAGCATAAATAGTTTTGATTTGCTACCTTTGGTTGAAGGCGTAGAACTCCACCATAATTATTCATTTCCTTCTGGACATACATGTACTTTTTTTCTCATATTTGGAGGTTTATCCATTCTTATCACACATTTTCTTTACCAAAGACACAAGGGTTTATCCTATTTTATACAATTTATTTGTTTTTTGTTGGCAATTATCGGTTCTTATTCAAGAATTTATTTATCTCAACATTTTGCCATTGACATTTTTGCAGGTGGCATAATTGGCATGATTTGCCTAACGGCTTTTTATCCTCTTTTTGTTTTTTTGAGCCAAAACCACCCCACCCTATTTAATTATAAAATTCATTGTTTCTCCAATAGGAGGTGCTAATCAAACACAATATTTTCATTTTTATGCGTTATTTGTATGTTGTACAAAGCAATGGATAAAAGATTCTAAATTTGACTATACATGAAAAAATATCATATCCTTCTCTTATTTTTTGTTATCCTATTTATCAATAGCAGTTTTGGTTTAAACTTAAAAGTACGTTTGTTGGGTTCATATTCTCCCCAGAAAGTGGTTATCAGTGTCATTTCTGGGCGATATAATCTTCTTTGCGATAACAACAAACTAACCACGGTAGAGTTAAACGCGGGCAATTCTATGACTTTGACCTACCTAAATGGGAAAATAATGGTAGAGCAAGGGCTTGCACTTATTGGCACATATTCTATTGTTGAGTTTTTGGGTGCCAAATACAACAATGTATTTTCGCTAAAAAGCGATGATTTTTCCCAAGAGCGTATTTATGAAGATGAGTTGCGGGTTTCTGTACGAAAAGAAGAATTGTTGTTGGTTAATACCATAGGTTTGGAAAAATATGTTGCCGGTGTTGTACAATCAGAGGTTTATGGCAGTTCTGATGATGTGGAATTTTTCAAGATACAAGCCATTGCTGCTCGGACATATTGCTTGGCCAACATACATAAACATATAAAAGAAGGTTACAATCTTTGTGATTGTATTCATTGTCAATCCTACAAAGGTCGATGTACCCAGGCGGATATTTTACGGGCAACTTACGAGACTTTCAGCGATGTTATAGTTGATAGCAATAACAAACTCATATCCCCTGCCTATCATTCTAATAGTGGCGGTCAGACAGAATCTGCCTCCCAAATATGGTTGCATGACATTCCTTATCTGCAATCAAAGGTGGATAGTTTCAGTATAAATGCGAAAAACTATCAATGGGAGAAAACCATTCCCCAAAAACTTTGGATAGATTATTTTGTAAAAAATTATGGTGAAAAATATGGGAAAAACGGAGCAATTTTGGATAGTATTTTAAATTTCAAACAGCCTGTCCGCATAGCCAAATGGGTACTTGCAGGCGACACCATATTAACCAAAAACATCAGAGAACATTTTAAATTACGCTCTGCTTTTTTTTCAGTAACACCTCACGGAGATAATGTTCAGTTAAATGGGAAAGGCTATGGGCATGGTGTTGGCTTAAGCCAAGAAGGGGCCATTGAAATGGTAAAAAAGGGATATAGTTGTATTGATATTCTACAATTTTATTTTCCGAAAGACAAGAATTTGACCGCACAAAAAAA
>CALAVA010000177.1 GCA_937892025.1 uncultured Bacteroidales bacterium | reverse complement strand
TCAGAGTACAAAGGGCTAACAAAAATAATGATAAACGTTTCATAGTATGTTAAGTTTAAAGTGTGCCATAGAAATCAAATGCAAAAATAGTAAAAAGACTGTTAAGTTTGACTATTGCAATGATATTTTAATAAAAACATCATGCAAAAATCTTACCGATACGGCGGTGGTGAAGGTTCCCCGAAAGATGCAATGGCAAGGAAAAGACTTGACAAATTTTGTCAATATTGACGATGAAATAAGCATACAAATGGGTTATGCCGAAATGGGCAACATTGAAACCGTTTTTAAAGGTTATATCAAAAATATTGAAAACGCCACACCGATAATCATCTCTTGCGAAAATGAGATGCGGCTGTTTAAAACTGTCAATGTGGATGCCGAGATAATCGAGCATTTTAACTTAAAAACATGGCTTAAAAAATATGTGCCAGAACTTCAGATAGAACTGCCTGATGATGTAAATTTTGGCAAAGTAAAAATTGAACAACAGACACTTGCCCAAGCATTGGACAAACTGATGTCCACATATCCTTGGCTGAAAGGCTTTTTTAGAGAGGGCGTGTTTTACGGCATCACCACCCACAAGGCATTGGCCAATGGCAGAATATTGACTTTTAACCCCGAAAGAAATCAGATAAGCGATAGTTTGAAATACACCACGAAAGAGGATGTGAAAATAGCCGTAAAAGCCACTTCTATTCAGAATGATAATAGCAAAATAGAGGTGATAGTGCCACGAGAAGCCGTGCAGACAACGACAACGACAGAAACAGTTAAGAGTGACTATGAACAACGTCAATTTTACTTTCCGGGAATATCTTCTAAGCAAGAACTGAAAGATGCAGCAGAAAAACTGCTCAACGATTATACTTGCGATAAAATGACAGGAAGTATTACTGCTTTCGGCATTCCATACGTGCGAAAAGGCGATATTGTCAGACTGCAGGACAAAATACGCAAAGAAAGAGACGGACGGAAATTTTGGGTGGACGCAGTAGAATACAAGTTCGGTACTTCCGGATACAGACAAACAATAACATTAGGATACGAAATAAAATGAGTAAAGAAAGAGAGTGTGCGGATTCTATCAGAGAAATTTTAGGTAAAATGCCTAAGTATTCATTTATTGCTCAAGTTGTAGAGGTTAACGGAGCAACGTGCAAGGTTGCTCGTCTTGGAGATAATATGATTATCAATAATGTTCGGCTTAATGAACTGTCTGACGAAACCACAGGCATTGTCATCAGACCAAAAACAGACTCTTGCGTACTCATAGCCGTGATAGACGATTTCAATTACTATGTAAGCCTCTACAGCGAAATAGACAGTGTGGATATACAATGCGACAAAATCACCATCAACGGCGGCGACAATGGCGGACTGATAAATATTGAGGAGCTAAAAAAACAGTTGAATAAAATGACTAAAAGGATTGACGGAATAATGTCTGCTATTGAAAATTCAACAACAAACCCTCAAGACGGAGGTGCAACTTATAAAACAGGCATGATATCTGTTTTACAATCAATTACAGATAAAGAAGATTTTACCAATATGGAAGATGACAAAATAAAACATTAACAAATTAGCCGATTTAATAACAATTTAAATAATAATTAAAAAATGATTAAAGCATGGAAACGATTTTTCAGGTACATCAAGGTACGAAACGCCATCCGTCATGCCGACAGGATGAAAAAATTAACAGGAAAACAACACTTTGTTATACAAATATTCAACAAAATAAGGGTCTACGACCGCTCTCACATCAATTGGCTCATCGCCAAGAAAGTGCTGCACCCTCGACTAAAAAACACTTACGAACTTACTAAAATTTGTATCTATTACACCAAATAATTAAACTTATGGCATATCTTACTATTCAAGACCTTTCCAAAGGCATACACAGGGAAATACTCTCCGTCATCACTCGTAACGAAGACAATGCCAATCAGGCTATCCTTGAAGCTCAAGCGGAAGTAGAATCTTATCTCACCGCTCGCTACGACATTCGGGCAGAATGGAGCAAGACAGGCGACAGCAGATGTACCATGGTTGTCAAACTCGTAAGAGATATAGCCATCTACAATTGCTATCAGATTTCCAACCCCGTCAACATGCCAGACTCCAGAAGAGATGCCTACAAAGATGCTATCTCATATCTCAAAGAAGTCCAAGCCGAAAGAGCTTCCATTGACGGACTGACTCGTTTAACAGGGACGACAGGAACTTCTTCTTACGTCTCTTTCGGTGGTAATATCAAACGCAAAAATCAATACTAATTATGACAGTAAAATACGAGAAAAAGAAGAAACCTGATAATGTGATTGTTCATAATATCAATATTATGAACGCCCCGCACAATACGCAGGACATCCAAATATGGAAGTCTGCTATTCGAGCATTTGAAAACCGCACAAATCCTTCTCGTGTCGCTTTGTACGACCTATACGAAGACATCATCCTCGATGGTCAAATCGAAGCAACATGGGGTAAAAGGCAAGATGCTATTCTTAACCAAGAACTTGTCTTTGTGCGTGATGGTGTAGAGGACGAGCAAATCAACAAAATGCTCAACTCGCCAGATATGCGAACCATCATCAAAGAACTACATAACTCTATCGCTTGGGGGTTTACGTTAATTCAAATAAACAACATCTACTACGACGAGAACGAGGAAGTTTATAAGATAAATTTCGACCTAATCCCCCGTAAACACGTCCATCCAGAAGATGGTTTCGAGTGTGTAAGCCGTCAACAATCGATAGCAAGCAGAGACTTTCTTTTTATGGAGCAACCGATAGCTAATTACATGCTATGGGCGGGCGAAAAAAACGACAAGGGAATATTCGCAAAAACAGCACAATATGTAATCTATAA
>CALAVA010000176.1 GCA_937892025.1 uncultured Bacteroidales bacterium | reverse complement strand
AATTATCGTCAATTTTATATATATATATAATTCAGAAAAAATAATATCCTTATAAGAAGATACATTACCATTTTCGTTTAATTCTATTCCATTCTTTCTTATATAAGCTTTAGTAGTTTTTCTTCCTTTAAGATCTGCAGGAGAAATAATCCGTATTTCATAAGTATCACCTTCATTGAATAATACAAGATATTTCTCCGCAGTTCTTTCTGGAATAAATGAAGTACTACCATCAGGAAATGGATTAAGGTGATTCAATAAAGTAGATTTACCTTTACCATTTCCACCTCTAATAAGTACTATTTGATGAGAGCATTTAGAGAAGTCTATATCTACTTCAGTAAGATTCATACCATTATAAAAACCTATATAATTGATAAATCTAGCTCTTAAATACCTCATTTAATTTCTCCTTATCAATAAATTAATGATAAGTTTTTCTTATTGTAAATAATAATCGCCAGTATTAGACTCAGTAATATTCTTAAAGTCTCTAATAATACTAGGTGATACTGCACTAGCTACAACATTATTATTTTCATCTTTTTCCCATAATATAGAATATACTCTACCACAACTTCTACATTTAATATGGTCAAACGCATTAACTTCTTTACGTGTTTCTCTTCCCCATTTATCAAAACACCTTGGTCTCCAACTTGTCCGCCCATTTCTGCGTACATAGGCGTAGCATCTAACACTATCTGAAACAAAGCCTGCCCTTTGGTTTCCACTTGACGATAACGCACAATATGACATTGACATTCATATTCATCATAACCGACAAAGTTCTCGTCCTTAAAATTTTCAACAATCTCCACCCAATCACCAGCCTTTATGGTTGCGGCATTTTTGCTGCGTTCTTTTTGTCTTTTCAAATTTTCCTCAAAGGCCTCCATATCAACCTCACGCCCTTGCTCTTTTGCCATAAGACAGGTTAAATCTATGGGAAATCCGTATGTATCAAACAATTCAAAGGCAAAACCACCATTTATCTTTCCTATAGGATTGTCTTTTATATATTTGTCAAACTTTTGTATTCCGCCTGCAAGTGTTTTCAAAAATGCCGATTCTTCTTCTTTGATAACCTTAACAATAAGACCATGATTTTTTTGCAGTTCAGGAAATTGTTCCCCCATTTGTTCCACAAGCGTATCCACAAGTGCATACATAAAAGGTTCATTGAAGGCAAGGAAAGTATAGCCATACCGTACCGCACGGCGAAGTATCCTTCTGATGACATAACCTGCTTTGTTGTTTGAAGGCATCAATCCATCTGCAATTGCGAACGACACCGCCCGCAAATGGTCTGCACAAACACGCATAGCAATATCTTTCTTTGCGTCTTCCCCATACACATTGTTAGAAAGAGTTGCTATGTTCTGAATTAAAGGCTGAAAAACATCGGTATCATAATTGGATTTTTTGCCTTGTAAAACCATACATAATCGTTCAAAACCCATTCCTGTATCAATATTTTTCTCTTTTAAGGGTTCAAGAGTTTTATCGGCTTTGCGGTTAAACTCCATAAAGACGAGATTCCATATTTCAATCACCAAAGGATTGTCTTTATTCACCAAATCTGCTCCGCATATTTGTTGCTTTTCTTCATCGCTTCTCAAATCTATGTGTATTTCAGAACAAGCCCCACAAGGTCCAATTTCACCCATTTCCCAAAAATTGTCATGTTTGTTACCGGGAAGTATATGCGATTCTTCACAATATTGTTTCCAATATTGATGTGCTTCTTCATCTGCGGCAAGGTTCTCTTTTTCATCACCTCCAAAATAGGTTACATAAAGAATGTTTTTATCTATTTTGTACACTTCTGTGAGCAATTCCCACGCATAGGCAATGGCTTCTTTTTTAAAATAATCCCCAAAAGACCAATTACCTAACATTTCAAACATGGTATGATGATAGGTATCGTGTCCAACTTCTTCCAAATCATTGTGTTTACCACTTACTCGCAAACATTTTTGTGTGTCGGCTGCACGATTATAGGGTTTTTCAACATTTCCTAAAAAAATGTCCTTAAACTGATTCATACCCGCATTGGTAAAAAGAAGTGTAGGGTCATTCTTGACAACAATTGATGACGAGGAAACTATATGATGAGATTTTGATTGAAAAAAATCCAAAAATGCTTTTCTAATTTCTTGACTATTCATTTTTTAAAGATTAACATATATTTGCAAAGATAACATTTTTTTAGTTCTAATTATAAAGGGTAGAAAAATTATTAAAACAAGCACGAAAGTTTATACTCTTTATAATACATAGTTAGCGTACTCCATTCAGGCGAGCTATAAAAGTAAAAACTATGTAAATAGATATGTGTATAGGTAATGCGGTTTCTTTAATCAAAAGAGGGAGCCATTTCGGTTCCCTCTTTTGTGGTGCTAACTGGAGTTGAACCAGTGACCTTCACATTATCAGTGTGACGCTCTAACCAACTGAGCTACACGCCCATGAACCGTTGAACCGTTGAACCGTTGAACCGTTGAACCGTTGAACCGTTGAACCG
>CALAVA010000175.1 GCA_937892025.1 uncultured Bacteroidales bacterium | reverse complement strand
AGGTTATTGCGACCTGATTGTTGGCTGGGGTGGGTGATATGGAGGTAAGCAAAGATATTACAGTATCGCCACCAATAATGACGATGGTATCTCCAATAAATATCATTGAAGAATCTATACTAACTGTATATTGAGAAAAAGCTCGATAACCATCAGCATGAGCGGTCACAGAAAGTGTATAAGTGGTCGTTTGTGACGGATATACAGATAACAATGTTCCATTTTCTATTTCTGTACCTTGTTCATCGTACCAAATATAATCAGCGTCTTCTTCTATATCTGTTGCATAAAGATATGCACAAGTTCCTGCATAGACAACAGAATCTCCCGTTATTTCCGCTTGAAAGTAGCGATTTGCTGTGCGAATGCATTCGTAATGTTCTCCTCCGACTACATCATAACTGCCATCAACTAAAATAATATCAAATTCCATTGTGTCACAAGAGGGAATTGTATCTGCATAAAAATTAACAATTGAGAGCAATGTCCCTGCCTGGTACTCATCTTCAAAATAAATCGGCAATTCAAAACCATTGTCAAGCACTTGCAAAGTGCTGCTATTTAGCCATTTT
Organism: uncultured Bacteroidales bacterium; assembly: GCA_937892025.1. Taxonomy (GTDB): domain Bacteria; phylum Bacteroidota; class Bacteroidia; order Bacteroidales; family WCHB1-69; genus UBA1205. Next base: position 6,140 of record CALAVA010000175.1, on the reverse strand, counting down.
GCTCCTGTAATTTCATCGTTTGTATCAACCAAAAAGGCAGACAGCAAAGTTTCATCAAAAGAGATGCTTACATCAGCAAAGTCAGATATTTTTTCTTCGCATTGATTATCTTGTGTACAGACAAAAAGCCGGAAATATCCAGCGGAATTGTTAGGATTAGCAACGGAAATCACAGATTTGTAGTTACTATTTGCGTAAATATTCAAATTTTTCCATGCTACATTATTGTTGTTTGTTGTCAGAGCCCCAATATTATAGCCAATACTATCTTCCCCAATAATAGGATAGGAATCATGAATGCGAGCCAATAGGCAAAAATGCCATGGTTCATCACTGAAGATAGAACAATCCGCATAATCTTCGGCATAGGGGGGTGTCCATATAACTTTAACAATTCTGCTTCCGTTTGCTGGTATAGATGGAATTAAGGTACCTGTTGGAGATCCCGCATATCCACCTTTGGCAACAGGTGGAGACCCACAATTGTAACTTGTAGTTCCCAACCAATCATCAGGCCAAACGTTGGTTGTCCCTGCTTTTACCCAATTTACAAACAATACATCATTGCCAGAGGAGGGCATATTGTTTTTGTTAAAAACTCTTACACAAACATAATAATTAGTTCCACCAATAGGATGGTTTACGATTTCTCCTGTATTGATGTCTTCCAACCAAATATCGGGGCTGTTCCACATATTAGCAACTCCACTTGGTTCTGAACCGTCATCGTATGAATCATCACGGACATATAGATCTTTTTTTACGGCTTTGCTTACGGCAGCATAGGCATCTATTAACCCATGACCTACTTCAATATTCCATGTACCATTAGTATGTATCGAAAGGAAAGAAAAATAATGATAATTTCCAACTTTTTGTGCGGTGGATTCTATTATATCTCGTACTTGTTGAGTAGTAAGATTGGGATTAACTGATAACATTAAAGCTGCCACTCCTGCAACATGAGGACATGCAGCAGATGTACCACCAAATGATTTTGTGTAATTTTTATTCATATAATCATTTGGAGTGGCTTGATTATTATATCCATCATTCCCTTGCCTATCTATTGTTGAAATATTAATTCCAGGAGCAACAACAGATATTTGATTCCCGTAATTAGAAAAATCCGCTCTATGACCATTGTTATCAATTGCACCAACTGCAATAACTTCAGTTATATTAGCAGGATAAGATATTCTAGATCGATAATTATTTCCACTAGAAAAAACAACAACACAGCCTTTGCCATTACGACCTGATATAGTCGCATTTTTTAAAGCATTTGTTATTAGGGTATTACTTATACCTCCACCCCATGAATTACTTAGAACATCCGCACCAAAATCTTGCCATGCTTTTGTTATAGAAGTTGCTATTCTTGCATTACTGAATGTCCAATCATTATTTTTAAAAATTCGGATAGGTATAATTTGCACATAAGGAGCAATACCTGCAATTCCCTTGTCATTATGTACCGCACCAATTATACCTGCACAACATTGTCCATGTTTATGGTTAGTTCTTGGTCTTCCTGTTCCATCTCCATTTGCTGTATATCCATCCAATATCTTACAAACTCCATTCCCATAATAAAAATCCTCATGCGGTTCTACACCATCATCTATTACTGCAACTTTAATATTTTGATTGATATTAATAACAGAATCTTGAATATATTCCCAAGCTGCAACCGCTTTTATATCAATTCCTGTTGTTCCATAATATTGTCCCGTATTTTCTAAACCCCATTGGTCAGGGAAAAAACATCGTCTGTAGATAAAGTTATTTTACTATAAAAATCAGGAGTCGAATAATTGACAAAATTCATATTATGAAGATAATTTGCCAATAGCATCATACTCCATTCATTTGAACAAGTAATACGATATTCATTATCTCCTTCATACTCATAAGAAATAATACTATCATTTACTAATAATGGATAAATATCTGAGGAAAAATAAGTTGTATCCATTAATTGAATATAAATATCATTTCTCAACCAAAGATGATTACTATCAATTAATTTTGAATATGTGAAAAATGAAATATCATTACTTGATACAGATATTTGAGCAATAAGCGAATCTTTGTTATATTGTGGTAATTTTATACTATTAACAATAATATTATCATCTTCGTTGTCAAATATAATTTCATCTGTCATATCATTAAATATGTTTTGTAAATTTTGTACAATACTATCATAATGATTTATATTGGCAACAATGATATTCACAGAAGTAGAATCATCCTGCCAATAAATTGCATTTCCACTTGCATAGTAATAATTTGTATTTTGCGGTATAATATTTTGTGCAATAATACAATTAAAAAAAACTAATAAACCTAAACTTAAACTTAAACTTAAACTTATTACTTTTCTCATATTTATTGTTCTTTTATATTAATTATTTTACATATAGGATATATATAATTTTGTGTCTGTATTTTATTGGGGTTAGGTGCTATTTGATGTACCTTAGCTTTTACCCATAATGTATCTTTCGTGTTGCAAAATTTATTGGGAATATATCCTGTTATCAAAATTGAATCACCTCCCATTTTCATAATTTTGGCATTAATAGTTAAACGAGAAATATTATCTTTATATGATTCGGATAAGTATATAAAATTGCCAGATACTTCATATCGCATAGGGTATGTTTTCTTACACGCTGTACAAAACAGCATACCTACTACTGCCACAACAAGTGGCAAATAAATTAACTTTTTCATAAACTCTTATTTATTTTTAATGAAACATTTTCTTTGTCTGTTATTTTGTAATCAATATAAAATAAATATCTCCAATATTCCGGTGAAGTGCAATCGTTTTGTGTAATATCAATGGAAATATTTATCTTGTTATTCTTCTTCTCACATGTGATTTTTTTGTCTTCAATAAGATTTGGAGTCCCTCCCCATACAACAAAGAGAGTTTTGTGGGTAAAATCTATGTTATATAAAGAGTCTTCGCAACCGGAAAACAGGGATTCGTATTCTGTTTGGGAATTTATCATGACCAATTGTTCAAATTCTATTTTTCTATGGATACACTTAGAAATTGGCAATTGTGTCATTTCAATAGGACCATCTTCTATTTCCTCAAGTTCCGATGGATTTACAATTTGAGGTTCTTCTACTACTACTTTTTTCTTACACGCTGTACACAACAGCAAACCTGCTACAATTGCCACTATGGGCAAATAAAATATCTTTTTCATTTCTTTATTTTTAATGCTTTATTTTCTATTGTTCCGCCTCTAATATTAGCGATAAATATTAGAGGCTATAGTAAAGGTACTTTTAATAGTCTTAAAAAATATAGGCTATGTTTATAAAACATAGGGGTATATTTTTTTTATCAATGTACAATTTTGTGATTTTTTTGGTCTGTTTTGCAGGATTTTGGCAGAAAAAATGACAAACATACCATTTCAAGAAAAAGAAATATCTGTCCTAAAATTGCGTCATCCGTGTGTATATATAAGGTTGTTGTCATGTTTGCACCATCTGTTTCCTGCTAATTTTCAGCAAGAAATATTTCCGCAAATATACAAAAAAATTATAAAATGCAATTTTGGGAAAAAATATTTTTTCTTTCAAGAGGCATATCTATTTTCGCCGTTGTGCACTGAAAAGTATAAAGAAATCCTCCAAAATAAGCTCGAAAGATCAGAAGGTAACAATAAAATATAACTTGAATCAAAGACATACAAATATGCTTATACAATGCAGTATTAAACTAACCTTAGAGGTTACAATAACCCATTCCGCCCAATAACAATGTTTCTACTGCCAAGCACAATTGGACTATGTTTTTGCTTGATATGTTTTGATTGGGATTTGTCAAAATCCGTTTTTGAGCAAAATTATAACTTTTTTGATGTATTTAATCACAAAAATAAGAATAAAATTATATCTTTGCAAAAGAAAAAGACATCCATAAAATAACATGAATGGAAAATTAATTATCTTTTCGGCTCCATCGGGTACAGGTAAGACAACTATAGTCAAGCAATTGTTGCAGATAGGTTTGCCTATTTCATTTTCTATTTCAGCAACAAGTCGGGCTATGCGGCAAGGGGAAATTGACGGTGTAGATTATTATTTTTTTTCACCCCAAGATTTTAAACAAAAAATAGACCAACAAGAATTTTTGGAATGGGAAGAAGTGTATAAAAATCAATATTATGGCACCTTAAAAAGCGAATTGTATCGCATTTGGAACAAGAATATGCACGTTATTTTTGATGTTGATGTTGTCGGCGGTTTGAATATCAAAAAACAATTTCAAGATAAAGCCTTATCTGTTTTTATTATGCCACCTTCGTTAGAAGAGTTGAAAAAACGTTTGCAATCTCGTGGTACAGAAAATGAGGAATCACTCCAAAAACGCCTCCAAAAAGCCGAACATGAACTTTCTTTTGCTTCCAAATTTGATAAAATAATTTTGAATGATAATTTAGACAGAGCGGTAAAAGAAACTTATGATTTGGTGAAAAATTTTATTGAACAATAACCGATGAATAAACCATTAATTAGCATCATTACTGTTGTTTATAACAGCGAACAATTTATCCAAACAACCCTTGAAAGTGTTGCCCAACAACAAGAAAAGAATTTTGAGTATATTGTTATAGACGGTGGATCTACGGATAAAACCTTGGAGATTATCAAGCAATATAATATAGCAGATGTGCTTGTGAGTGAAAAAGATAATGGCTTGTACGACGCAATGAACAAAGGTTTGGATTTGGCCAAAGGACAATTTGTGTGGTTTATCAATAGTGGCGACAGATTGTTTGACGACAAGACCACCTTTGATATTGCACAAATTTATGCTCAAAATAGGGATAGTGAAATTATTTATGGCCAAACGCAATTAATAGATGAAAATGGTGTTGTTTTAGGTATGAGAAAAAAAACGGCTCCCGAAAATCTAACTGCCGATAGCTTGAAAATGGGATTAATGGTTTGTCATCAGTCTATTTTGGTCAAACGAAGTATGGCTTCGAGATATGATTTAAACTACAAAGTATCAGCCGATTATCTATGGGTTTTAGAAGCCTTAGAAAAAGCAAAACACATTGTCAATACTCACAGAATATTGTCTTCTTATCTTGAAAATGGCTTTTCTGCCCATAATAGAACGCTGGCAAATAGAGAAAGATGGAAAATTATGCGACAGCATTTCGGCCTTTTTTCAACAATATGGGCACATGTGAAAATTTTAGGTAGATATATAAAAGAGTATAAAAAATGAAGTTCTGTATAAAGCCATTCAATAAATTGATATTAAAATTATGGGGATTTAAAATAGATTATTCCGTTCCTGCAGAAGCCCATAAGTGTGTTATGGTCTTTGCACCACATACTTCCATGTGGGATTTTGTTGTAGGAAAAATGGTTTTTGATGTCATGGGCTTGAAAGTAAAGTTTTTTATTAGAAAAGAATCTTTCCGTTTTCCATTTGGCTTTTTCTTAAAGGCGTTGGGAGGTATTCCTGTTGATAGACAACATGTAAAAAAACTTCCTATACATGTCGGAGAACAAATAAAAAAAGAGAAAGAAATAGCAGTATTGATTGCTCCTGAAGGTACACGAAAATTAGCCCCTGTGTGGAAAAAAGGTTTTTATTTTATCGCTCAATATGCTCAAGTGCCAATGTGCCTTTGTTATATTGATTGGGGAAAGAAAATAGGTGGCATAGGGAAAATTATCATTTATCCAAGTGGGGATTATGAAAGTGATTTACAGCAAATTCAAGATTTTTATCGGGGAATGAAAGGTAAACACCCAGACCAATTTAATTTGTAGTTTTTTTTATTGTGCGACAACTCAAAGAAATATTATTACGGATATGGCAATTTTTTTGTCAGGGTTTGTCGTTTTTGTTTTTCTTGCTTATTCGTTTTTATCAACATGCAATTTCGCCTTTATTGGGGGCAAATTGTCGTTATACGCCAACGTGTTCTGCTTATGCGATAGAAGCCATTAAAAAATATGGTCCGTTTAAAGGAGGATTTTTAGCAATAAAAAGGATATTATCTTGTCATCCATTGGGCGGAAGTGGCTATGATCCCGTTCCGTAAATATTTGAATATAAGCAGAAAATAAAAATGATAAAATAA
>CALAVA010000174.1 GCA_937892025.1 uncultured Bacteroidales bacterium | reverse complement strand
TAACGTTGCACTTTGTCTTTGATAAAAACGGAAGTTTGGTCAGAAAAAACAATTGATAAGGCTAAAAATGCCAAAATAAGAAAAGTTTGTTTTTGATAATGTTTCCACAATTGATATATCACCCATACAAACAATGGAATCCATACGTATATTTTTGTCATTATCCACATAACAACATCCAAAAAAGGAGTGTTTGCTCCATTAATAGTTTGCAATAAAACCCTGTCCCACAATTCGATTTGTTCAAACATTTTGATTAAAAATCTGGATATAACAAATATTTTTTTCTAATTTTTAAAAACTTTTGCAAATCTGCTTGCCACGATTGTCTAATTTGATTAGAAGTTTTACCTTCTTTTATCTGTTGAGCCAAAGTTGCATTCCCTGCCAATTTATTAAAAAATGGAGCAAAAAACTTGTCTTTTTCTGCAAAATTATTATAAACATTTATCAGTAAGTCTATATCTATATAATTTTTGCATTGTAGAGAATCTTCAGCCCATTTTTTAAGATTATATCCATTGCATTGTTTCCCCAAACAAGGCGGATTGGTTGCAACACCTGCAATATTTTGTGGTACAAAAATGGTATCTTTAATAGGAAAATTAGGATAGCCCAATAGACAAAACGGCATGTTTGTACCTCTTCCCACACTCATTGGCGTTCCTTCAAACAAACATAAAGAAGGATATAAATAAATGGCTGCCATAGAAGACAGATTCGGAGATGGATTTATCGGTAATTGATAACGCATTGCATGCGTATATTTTTCCACTTTCACCCAAAGAAGTTTGCATGAACGATTCCCTGTTAGCCATTTTTCTCCATTAACCATACGAGCATACTCTGCAATGGTCATTCCATGATTAATAGGAACCCCATGCATACCGACAAAAGACTGATATTCTGGCTTTAGCACACAACCATCTACCCAATAGCCATTGGGATTGGGCCTATCAAAAACAAGCACTGTCTTATCATTTTCGGCAGCGGCCTCCATCAACAAAGTTAAGGTAGAAATATAGGTATAAAATCTGGCACCAACATCTTGAATATCAAATATAATAATCTCTATATCTTGCAATTGTTCTTTAGTCGGTTTTTTGTTGTCTCCATAAAGTGAAACAATAGGCAAACCTGTTTGTTTATCTATTTGATTAGAGATATGTTTTCCTGCTTCCGTTTCTCCACGGAAACCATGTTCTGGGCAAAATATTTTTTTAACCTTTATGCCCAAGCGAAGCAAAGTGTCTAATAAATGTGTTTGTCCAACCATAGAGGTTTGATTGACACAAAGTGCTACATTTTGATGCTTTAAAATAGGCACATATCGTTCTGTTTGTTGGGCTCCACAACGAATATCATTGTCATAAACAATTTGGGACAGACAAACAGAACAACCGATAAACAACAAAAATGCTGTCAAAATAAATTTTGACAGAACTTTTTTCCTCATAGTTAAATGTTATTTTAATGCTTTTAAATTTTCCTAATAATTCATTTAAATTATTGGTATTA
>CALAVA010000173.1 GCA_937892025.1 uncultured Bacteroidales bacterium | reverse complement strand
ATCATTCATTTTTAAATTTTCTTTTGTTATTAAATAATTTACATTTATATATTTTTTATTAATATGACTTTTAATTGCTATTCTTTTAATTATATAATATTTTATCATCTTTTGAAGAAATAGAAATTTGTCATTAACATTTATTATTCTTTCTTTTGTAATATGAGAAGAATTATTAATATTATTATTATTTGAATCTATATTCTTATTTCGAAAAGATATATGTTTAATATTATTATAATAATGATTTAAATAATTCTTTTGAATAAATCTTACTTTATTTAAATCATCTAAATCATATTCATTTGGATTTTTATAAAATATTTTCTTTTTAAAAGTTAAAATTTGAAGTACATGTCTAATTAATTTAACAAATTGAATTATTTTTTGATTTTTATAACTTAAATATATTTTTTCAAAGTAATAAATACCTTTGCTTTCTTTATATCTAAAACCACTAGAAGTGGTTACAATATCATCAAGCTTAAGTCTTTTGTCTTCAGCATCAGGTTCTTTTCCGTAAAGGTCAGAGTTTGCAATGCTTACATACATAGCAGCATTTATATCGTTAACCCAACCAATACTAATACCTTCAATGTTGAACGTATCGATAGCAATTTGCTTAAGTTCAGAAACACATCCGTCAAGTAAAGGAATAATATTTCTCGGAGTAGAATTTCCTTTTTCTTTAGCATCGGCTATCAATTGGTCGGCTTTTTTCTGCGTTGCAGCAGTTTGCTCATCGGCTTTTTTCTGTGCTTGTTGCAAGATGAGGTCTGCAGCCTTTTGTTTTGCTATTTTTTCTAATGGGCTTTTGGCTTCAGCAATAGTTTTATCTGCTTGAAGTTTAGCCTCGGCAAGAATTTTTTCATTAGCAGTTTTTTGTGCTTTTATCAAAGCATCTGCTTGTTGTTGTGCGGCAGCCAACAATTTAGCGGCTTGAGCCTCTGCCTCTTCCAATGCTTTATTAACGGTATTTTTGGCTTGTTCTACCACTTGTTGTTTTACTTCTTCCACTTTTTCTGTAACTTTTTCCGACACATTATCCATAATAGAACGAGCATTGTTCAAACCTACAGAAACCTTTGGTTTAGTTATCGTTCCGCCAATATTTACGGCAAAATCAACCGTATTACCCATAGACCATGATGCCCCTTTAGCATTTGCTTTATCTATCAAATCTTGAGCGAAACCAAGTGCTTGTTTACCCATAATAGATGTCGGCAAAGTAAGAACTGAGGTATAATGCAAGGATTTATCTAAACCTACGCTCCCTGCTTCCACATTCACTTTGGCTTTATCTATATCAAAACTAAAAGGTTTTGTTAGCAATTGTCCCTCTTTAATCGTATAAGTAAGCAATAAATCTTTGATTTTAATAGTTTTAAGTTTATCTACTTTTATCTGTTCTATCACTTGATTGACAATATCCAAGCCTTGAATATCAACATCTGTCAATGCAAGTCTCCCTTGAGAATTTATCGTATTATAATCAGGACTCATCGTTTCTGTCAAAGAAGTTGCTAAATCTAATTTTACCGCTACACGACTATCTAATTTGGACAAAATAGGCATAAACCTATCAAACATTTCAAATGATTGACACAATTCCTTGGTAGAAATATTTTTAATATCAATATCCACATCTGCATCTCCATGCAAAGAATTTGGCGTATAATACGAACCACTAATAGCAATGTTGCCTGCAAACAAATTAGCTTTCAAGTCTTTTATTTTCAGCCTTTTATCTTTCAACTGCAAGTCCACAAGGGCTTTTTTCATATCTATTCTATCATATACGAGTTCAGCGATAGTAGCATTGGCATGAACATCTAAATTGTCTGGCAATAGAATAAGTGTCATTGGTATTTCTTCTTCAGAAGACGTTTCTTCTTCAGAAGGTGTATAAAAATCATTGATATTTATATAATTAGAAGAAATTTTAACATTCCCTTTCAACGTTCCATCGCTAAAAACAAAAGGAATATAATTTTCTATTTTGCCGTTTATGTGAATATCATTTCTACCGATATTAGCATCACATTTTGACAATGTTGCATAAGCTGGTGTAAAATCAAGTTGAATTTCAGAAACATTAACATCGCTTTTTAAGTCGACTTTATTTTGTTTCAAGACCACATTTTTCACATTCAAACTACCACTTGCTTTAAATTTCTGATATTCTTCTTTTTCGATATAAGACACCAAACCTTTGACGACCAAATCTGCTGTAAACAAGCCTTGCAAATCCATACCTTCCTCCAAAGGATACACTTTTTTTATATCTCCGAGATTGATTTTTCCTTTCAAAGTAGCATCTATATTCGGGTCAGAAATTGGTGTGGACACATGTGCCGTCAAATCAAATGGATTTTTTATCATTTCAAAATGCAATTTATTGATATTTATGACCGTATTGTCTAAACTTCCGCCCTTATTGCTAACTTTGGCAGCAATATTGATATTTGTTACCTTTTCAGGCAAGGCAGGATATTGGAAAGAAGCATTGCCCACATTCAACTCCACACCAAAAGCGGGGTAAGCATTTTCGGTATAAACACCTTTAGCAAAAGCAGAAAGTGCCACATTGCCTGTTACTTTTATATCGTTAAAATTTTTCTTATATATAGCAGGAATGAGAGATAAAATATTTTTAAAATTATTTTGAGGCATTATCAATTGGACATCCATGTCAATATCATCATTATCCAAAAGTGCAAGCCAACCTGCCAACTGCAAAGTCAAAGCATTAATAGTAATTTCATTATCTCCAATTGTATATTTGTTATTTTGTAAATCGGCAAGAATATGAGCCTTAAAAGAGAGTTCAGCATTGTTCACAAAATTGATTCCATCAACGTTACAATTGACTTTTTCTATTGTCAGTGCTGTTTTTAAATCAGTTGCTGCACTTGAAAGGTCTCCTTGAAGATAGAAATCCAAATTTTCCACTCCTGCAAATATATCAGACTGATAATCTGAATAAAAAATATTTGTATTCTTCAGTTGAATATTATCCATATTCAAAGCGAACGAAAAAGGTTCTGACTCAACAGTATCAGGTGGCAATATATTCCAATTGCCATTACCATTGGTATCTATCACCAAATTTGCTGTCAAACCATCAATATTTACTGTATTAATTTTATAAACATCTGAGAAAAAGCTGAACAAATCTATACTGACAAATATTTTTTCCGCTTTTAATAATGTATCTCCCTCAAAATCACCTTTAAGTTCGGCACAGACATTGTCTAATTTGATAGTCGGATTGGGAAAATTTCGAAACATTGTCAGCCTAAAATCCTCCAAAGAGAACTTTGCATTGAGATGTTCATTTACCTCTTTTAAAGCCAAATTGACAATTTGTTTTTGGAAAAAAGTTGGGATAATAATCAATAAAGCCAACAAGACAACGACAACAATACCACTTATAGCAAGGGTTTTCTTTAATTTTTTATGAGCCATAATTCTAAAATACTTATTAAAACAAAAGCAAAGATAACATTTTTGTACAAATTATATTACCCATTGTACAAATTTTAATAATCCTAAAAATCAATTCGTTATAAATTAGACAACATAACTTTCAGACTAAGCCCTGCATCAATATTGACCGTTTTGTATTGATTAGCCAAGTGCGGTTCTCTTAATACATGGTTATAGAAAAGTTTCACCAAGAAATTCTTTGTTATCTGATATTCTGCACTTACGGCAATATTGAGGACATTTTGTCCTGCAGAAGGAATGTTGGTTTCTTCTTCAATTTTTCGCAAGACTGTCTTATTGTTTTTTATTGAGAAATCAGCACGGAGTACCAAATCGCCATCTGTTTGTTTTTTTACTCCGGCTAAATCAACCGTAAACTTTAGGTTTTTAAAACGATAACCCGCTCCAAAAACAAGTTCATCATTACTAACTTCCGTTACTTGAAAATTAGACATTGCCAAAGTTACTGTCCGTGATTTTCGCCATTCAACTTTGAATTGCAAACTATTTTTCATAGACAAGTCAAAACCAATAATAGGATTCATGGCTTCTGTAATAGACACAGAACCGACTTCTGTTGCTGGGATAAAATTTTCTAAGGCATCCTTTATGGTTTGCAAATCGCCATCGCTATCTATATATGCTGCATTGGTGGCATATCCACCTATCTGATATACACAAGTATATGAATGTGTGATATTTATATTTTGAAATAGTTTATTTACACCCGGAATTTTAGTAATACCATTATAAGAAATTCTCCAATTAGGCAATGGAATTTTAGTAAAAGGTGAACTTATATTTATTTTTTCTGCACTTCTCCCCGTGTAAGCAGCCAAGAAAGCATGCAACAAAACATCTTGATTAAGTTGTCCATATCCGTCAGGATATGCCTCATTCCCTGGCGAATAAGACGAGCGTTTTGACATACGATATTCTGCTAATCGTTGAGCGATAATTATACGATTTTTAGAAAATTGCTCAAAATTCAGACTTTGATAGCGACTACTCAAACCTGATAAATCAGATTCTGTAACCCCTTTTTTTCTAAAACTAAACAAAGACAATTTACCATCTATGTTTCGTTCAAAAAGTGTGTTAATACAGATTGTTGTAATCGAAAAACCGCCGTTTTTTTGTTGTGAATAATCTCTATATATACCATTGGAATCAGGCAGAAAATAAGATTGTTCTATCGAACTAAATGTTCTCGTAGCGGTCAAATCAATCTTAAGGTCTTTAATGGGTTCCAAAGATACTTTTGCAGAAATATTGGTATTATGTCTTCTGATATATGGTGTGTTTAATAAATCACTGGAGGTTAACCAACCATTTTGAGCCGCTCTATATCTCACATTGTCATCTTGATGACCAAAGGCGAACAAAAAGCCCGGAGCCCCATTGTGTTGACTATTCAAACCTATATATTGAGGGGTCAACATAAAACCTGACAAAGATGTCCCATTGCCTTCTGTATAAACAAACGAAGCATTCTTGACTAACATAACCAAACGCAAGAAATTATCTAATATTTCTTTACCGACATTAGGCGTATTTTTCTTTTCTTGTTGTTTCTTTTGAAATTCCTTTTTGACTGAATCTTGTTGTTGTCTAGTCAAACCTGTCATATCTGGCAATTGGTCTTGTTTCTTTTTCAAAATAGGCTTGTCTTTCAAACTACCGCCAAAGGTTCGCTGGTTTACTTTTCTCAAATATTTAGATTGATTGTATAATGTCGTAAAATTTGCAACAATATTGGCTTGTTTGGTATTTGAATTTTCTATATCATTTCCTAAATAAGCAACGGCTTTTGCACTGCGTGTCCATCTGTAAGTAGCACTATATCTTGCATTTGCAGATATGAAATTGAATATTGGAATTTTATTTATCGGTAATTGATAATTGATATTGATATTTTGAGAAAAATCGTTCATTTCTCCCCCATTTCCAAAACTTCTCCAAACGGTATCTCGTTGTTTTTTTGTATCCACCTTACCTTGTGGGTCTGTTATCAAGGCTTTGGCAGAAGCGGTATAATCAAATTTCAAACCTTGAAAGATATCCCATTTCAAAACATAATCTCTTGACCATTCAAAGGCTTTGATAAAAGTTGGCTCAATGATAATATCCCCGACAGATTTATTCCGAATTTTACTTTCATTAAACAAACGATAAACTTCTGTTTGAAATGACATAGTTTTAGGATATAAATTCACATGCATATCAGAAATCAACTTAAACCATTTGTTTTTCTTAAATTTTGGTGCCTTTTTGAAGAATTCTAATTTTTTAGGTGTTGTGTTATAGTTATATCCGATGCTTCCCCTATGCGTTTTTTCGTTATTGTATTCCATATCAACGTCATAACTTTTCAATTCGGTATAAGCATAAGAGAAATCAAGGTTTTCAATATCCCAAAAATGGGCTTTTTTATCACCATTTCTATCCTTTCTAACATTGATAAGATTAAAATTTTGCCGTTGTGTTAAAGCACGGGTTTGTCTTTTTATAGAATCGCGTTCTTGTGCTGTACGATAGGTTTTCAAATCATCTTTCAGTTTCACATCAGGATTTAACAAATTGTATTCTGGACGTGATACATTGCGAGAGAAATCATAATGGACAGGCAGATTTATTGCCCATTTTTCTGGCAACAATTTTCCCATTTGCAATGTTGTAGAGACCGCTATAGTTGTTGTTGTTTCCATTTGCCTATCGTAAGTTCCGGATTCCAAAGATCCAAAACCTGCTGTTGTTATACTACCTGAAATAGAGACATCTCCCAAATCGGCCAAGTCTATACGCATGGCTCCCAATGCTGCCCAACCGCCTTTTTCTTCAAAATTACCCAAACGCAACTCATTAACCCACACTTCTACAGAATGTGGTTGCATATCATCATTATCTGCCAATACTTTCTTTCTCGGATTACGAATACCCATCATGATAATTTTCACCTCTCCCAAATTCGGGCTACCTACCACATTGATAGTATTATTTCCATCAGCAATAGAATAAACATCTGTCATTTTTACGGTTCCGTCATAACGGACAGCAATATTTCGCTCTTGTTTAGCATCAATCATCTTTTGCAAGTCTATCTCCATATAATTTGATTGTGGCCAAATGTAGGCAGTATCAGTTGCCCCCCATGCTGTCAAATCAAACGGCATTACATATTCATAATAATTTTCAGAAAAATCTGAACCCAAACGGATGAAAAAAACGACATCACCTTTGTTTAAAGATTCTTCCTCATAAACTTTTTCTCCATGCAAATAGCACCTAAGTGCATTAAACCTGCGAAAATCATAAGAGGTGTTTTTATATACAGCACGGGCGTCTCCGTCAGAGAGATTGGTAACTTTCATTGTTAAAGACTGCTCATCAAGGTCCTTATCGTTTTGCCCCACCAATGCCTTCTCACGAGCTACGCCTGCAGGCATTTTATAAGGGATTGGCGAGCGTTGTGCATTTTCTTCCAAACTCAAAGTAGAAACATTAAATGTGGTTTCTTCTGATATATTGACAGGATAACCGCCATCTTCTCGCAAATCTTCCGTATATCTCCGCCATGAACCTCTCACCAATTCTAAAGAGGCAAAACGCAAAACGACAGGTTCAGCAAAATCTTTCAAGAACATACGCATAAAACGAATAGAACTATAGCCAGAAATACCTCCGACAACCAAATCTGGACTCTTAACAGGAACCTTAAATTGATACCATTTTACTTGACGAACATTTCCATTGGGCAAAGTAATTGTACTTTCTTGTATATCATTTATATAACTTTCTCCAATAGTCATATTGGGATGAAGATGTATTTCATACTGATAATAGCGTTCATCTTCACTCATGGTATTGTCATTGTTTATGTCTTCCATATTTGGGGTTGTCGTTGCCTGCGTGGAATAAGATTCCGTTTGGTCATTATCTGTTGGAGAATTGCCTTCTGCTTGATTATACAGACGATAGCGTTCCAATATACTTGTCTTTTGGGCATCATAATCAGAACCTCTGAAATAATGATAATTATCACCTGATGGGTCATTATAAAATTGTTGATAAACAGCAGGGTCAAGTATCCCTTGCACTGTGGACAAATAAGAGGCAAAGTGTATGCGTTCCAAAGAATCATACAATCCATCATAGCCAACATCTTGATACCTTCTGGAGGACAACGTGTTGTCAAAAGCACTAACAATAGATTGATTGATAGGCACACGTCCCCAAATAGTGTAATCTACCCCATCATCACTTCCGTCGGCGGGCAAACCATGTTCAAATGATTTGCGGCCATCTCTAAGTATATCCTCAGAAATATCTCCCAAATTGATATAGAATGTACCTCCACTCTGTGCTGTTGAATCCAAAAATGGATCTAACATCCAAAATTCGACATATTCAATATTTGAACTTTCAAAATCTGTAATATCCAATTTTCGCATAATCCCCCCCCAACGAGAAGCAGGGTTTGCCAATGTTCCATCATAATTCAAGCCTGCAGAAAAACTTGTTGGCAAGGCATCATAATTATAAGGACCTCTCTGTTGCGGATAGAAAGCCAAATCCAAGACAGAAATATAGGGGTCTTCACCTGAACTTGTCAATACGGGACGATTGGGGAACACTTCTGCAACTTTCACTCTACGAGAATACATTTGCGAACGGGCTTCTTCATCAATGCTATTGTTGAATTTTCCCGATTCTGATTTATCGTGAAAAATTGGGTCCACAATATGCCAAGCCAACATAGCTCTATTGTAACCATAAGCCAAGCCTGTAGAAGGTGTAGCCTCAGGAAACATTCCTACTTTGGTTTGTCCTTGTGGAGTACTTGCTATTTTCCACATCAACATAGAACGCAAATCATACGATGAGGTTGCCGCTTCAAAATCATCAACATATAACTCTCCTCGTTTGCCTCGACCTATCAAACGTGAATGTCCGGGAACAAAATTGGCAAACTCACCATCAAATTGGAAACGAGAATCTGTCGTAGAACTATAAAAAGGAAGATAATTTAATATTTTGGTTATTATCCTTGAATTTTTCTTTCAATAAAGATGATATTCG